>CBFHUY010000039.1:0-14437 GCA_965658885.1 Hydrogenovibrio sp. | reverse complement strand
GGTACTGAGTAGATAAGGTGCATGAAGATTGACCGCCAGCGTTTTTTGAAACGCAAGACCTTGAACATCCTTTAAACTGAGGGATTTGGTCACTACCCCGGCATTATTCACCAGGCCATCCAACCCATCAAATTTTAACCAGGCCTGGTCAAAAACGGACTGAACCAAATCCAGTTTCCGAAAATCCCCCTGTACAACTTCTGCCTGAATACCATAAGCCAATACCTTTTCAAGGGTATTTTCAATGCCTTGCTGATTTTGATGGTAATGCAAAACCAAATTACAGCCCTGCTCTGCAAGCACTGCTGCCATGCCCGCACCGATACCACTTGAAGCACCTGTGATAAAAATGCGTTTTCCTGCTAAATCCGCATAATGACAAATGGATTGGGTCATAATCGCCTCCTGTTAAGAAAATGCGCCAATGATAAAGCTTGATTGTTTTTTGATAAATGCCACCGAATGGTCAAGGCTTTAGGTTGAACAACTTTTCAATAATGGTTTCGGTCGCTTTTTGTGGTGCCTGTTGCCGAATGGATTGAGAAGCCGTTTCACATTCAGATAAGGTCAGCCAAGGCTGTAGTTTTTCCAGCAAAAAGCTTGGGGTTAATTGTGATTGTGCCACTACTTCCCCGCCGCCAATCTCGACCAACGCGTTTGCATTGGCCGTTTGGTGGTCGTCCACCGCATAAGGATACGGCACTAATAGCGCGGGTCTGGCAGCGGCTAATAATTCTGACACGGTCAGTGCGCCAGCACGGGAAATGACCATATCCGCCTGCTGATAAGCGCCCACCATATCATCAATAAACGGAACCACTTCTGCCGTTACGCCCGCTTGCTGATAAGCCTGCTGAGCTGCAGCTAGGGTTTTAGCACCGGTTTGATGAAGCACCTTCGGTCTTGCTGATTCCGGTAGCATCGCCAAAGCCGCTGGCACCATTTCATTTAAGGCGAGCGCACCACGACTGCCGCCTAATACCAATAAGTGAATAGGCCGATCCTCCGCTCCCGAAGCCACGGGAGAGATTGATTCTAAACCAGCGCGAACAGGGTTACCCACAACGTCTGTATTGGCGCGAAAAAATCGCGCCTGAGGAAAAGCGCACAAGACTTTTTTAGCAAAAGGGGCTAGCAATTTATTGGTTAAACCGGCTATGGCATTTTGCTCATGTAATACTAACGGAATACCGAGTGATAAAGCTGCCAGACCGCCTGGCCCGCATACAAAGCCTCCCATACCTAAAACCAGATCAGGCGCTTGATGTTTGATAATTTGGCGCGCTTGCCACCAAGCTTTCGTCACATTAATCGGTGCCTTGAGCCACCCTTTTAAGCCATTGCCACGCAAACCACGAATGGCAATCGTATCAAAAGGCACCTTAGCCGCCATTACCCACTGCTGTTCCATACCGTTTTGGGTTCCCAGCCAAACTGTTTCTACCTGATGTTGCGCAAGGGCTTCCGCTAAAGCCAAACCGGGAAAAACATGTCCGCCAGTACCACCGGCCATAATGAGGATTTTTTTCATGATTGCCTCTTTTGGTTTATTCTGTATTGGCATTCTCACGCGTTGTCACATCAACTCGAAATACGATCGCCAGTGCAATCAGCAGAATCATGGCACTGGATCCCCCATAACTCATAAACGGCAAAGTGAGTCCTTTGGTTGGAAAAAGTCCCAAATTCACGCCCATATTAATAATGGCTTGCAGTGCTAGCCAAATACCAACACCATAGGCGATTAAACCGCCAAACACTTGCTGTTGCTCTAAACTCTTGCGACCAATTCGAAAACACCGCCATAAGATAAAGGCATATAAACAAATCAATCCGACCACACCAATCAGCCCTAATTCTTCTGCATAAATCGAAAATAAAAAATCGGTATGGGCGTCCGGCAAATACAATAATTTTTGGACACTTTCGCCCAATCCGACCCCAAACCATTCACCCCGTCCGGAAGCGATCAACGCTTGTGTCAACTGATAACCCTGACCAAAGGGATCTGACCAGGGATCGAGAAAATTGGTTACCCTTGCCATCCGATAAGGCGACGTGATAATCATGGTGATTAACAACATGGCGATTGGCAACACCGTAATCACGAAAAATCGCCAAGGTGCGCCAGCAATCAACAACATGCCGGTGAGAATCACGGCAATCACAAAGGTACTACCAAAATCGGGTTCCATTAACAATAATAGCGCCATCACCCCAAATGGGAGTGCCAGTCGAAACACCGCTTCATAACTCTCACGTACGGCATGTCCATGCCGATCTAAATAGCCTGCCATAAACAGCACCACGGCCAACTTCATAAACTCGGACACCTGAAAATTCATTACGCCTAATGGCAACCATCTTTGACTGCCGTTAATTTCCCGACCAAAAATTAACACCAAGACTAATAGCACCAAACCACCAATGAACAAGCTTCCACGATGTTTTCGCCAAAAAGCCAAAGGAAACTGAAACACAATCCAGGCTGCCACACCGCCTAACCCTAAGGCAAAAAATTGCCGATATAAATAATGTAGCGGATCCTCAAATCGTTTCTCGCTAATCGCAATTGAACTCGATGCGACCATGGTCAAGCCTAAAATCATCAGTATCAACAACCCGGCGAGCAACAAATAATCGATAGGCCATTGCTTAGAAGTCGTACGCCAATGCTTCAATTGCTGATACTGATTCGACAAAATCATTCCACATTCCCTTTTTCAAGCCGTTCGGTTACCCAGCGCTCAAAACAGTCACCTCGATCTATATAGTTTTTAAATTGATCAAAACTGGCACAAGCTGGCGAAAACAAAACCGCATCGCCTGGTTGAGCTTGTTGAGCTGCTAACTTGATCGCTTCTGGCAGAGTGGCAACCAATTGAGCCTCCCCCTCCGCAAACACATCTGCAATCTGCTGTTTATCCTGCCCAAATAAGATAATGGCACGGCAACGCTCAGTTAAAGCCTTTGCCAAAGGGGTAAAGTCTGCTTCTTTGCCGACACCACCCGCGATCAAAACCAATTGGCCATCAATCATCGATAAGGTCGTGTTGATGGCCGCCAGTGTGGCGCCGACATTCGTTCCTTTCGAGTCATTAATCCATTGGATATGATTTTGTTCAGCGATTGTTTGGCTGCGATGCGGCAGCCCTTTAAAATCGCGTAAAACACGGGCAAACACCGAATCAGGCACTTGAAAAGGACGACACAGTGCCATCATTGCCAAACCATTCAGTTGGTGATGTAATCCCTGCTGTGCCATTTCTGAAACCGGCACTGCGGCGTGGGTACCCCAACCTAACCAGGCCTGGTTATTTTTTTGCACCAAGCCATAGTCATGGTCTTGTAGCGGCTGTGTGGTCGCCTCGATACCAAAGCGTAATTCATTTAAGGCAACCACCCCAGCGATTGGCTCAAATCCTTGCGGTGTTACCGCCCATTCCGCATTATGTAAGATGGTAATTTTGGCTTGTATATAAGATTCTAAAGAATCATATCGATCCATGTGATCTTCTGAAATATTAAGCAGTGCCGCACTGGTTGCTTGCAAAGAATAAGTCGTTTCTAGTTGAAAACTAGATAGCTCCAACACATAAACATCAAAGTCGCTGTCTTCGATTAACAAGTCTAATGCCGGTTCACCGATATTTCCGCCCACACCGACACGATAACCCGCTTGATGCAATGCCTGTGCCACCAAAGTGGTCACGGTGCTTTTACCATTTGAACCGGTAATGGCCACAATGGGTTCCCCGACTGAGCGGGCAAACAGTTCAATATCGCCAATGACTTCTTTACCCGCTTGCAAAAAAGGTTTCACCCACTTTGACGATTTGGCAATTCCCGGACTTAATACCAAACTATCAATCTGATTTAGCCAATCCGCTGGCAGAGTTCCCGTAGCGAACGTGACATGCGGAAACTGTGCCTGTAAAGGTGCTATATCCAGTTCAGCACGCGTGTCAAAAGCATAACAAGGTTCCCCTTGGTTCTCAAAATAGCGTAATACACTCTGCCCACTTACTCCTAAACCAGCAACTAGATACACGGCGTTTTCCTTTGTTTTCCGACTTGCTTATTAACGAATTTTCAAACTGGCTAAACCAATTAACACCAATAGGATGGTAATAATCCAAAACCGTACGATGACCTGGGACTCATGCCAGCCTTTTTGCTCATAGTGATGATGTAACGGCGCCATTAAGAAAATACGTTTGCCTCCCCTAAGCTTAAAGGATCCCACTTGTAAAATAACCGACAGCGTTTCAGCGACAAAAATACCGCCCATAATAAATAACACGAGTTCTTGTTTGACTGCGACCGCGACCACACCTAGGGCGGCACCAATTGATAAGGATCCGACATCGCCCATAAATACTTGCGCCGGATGAGCATTAAACCATAGAAAACCCAGTCCTGCCCCAGTCAAGGCTGCACAAAATATCGTCAATTCTCCCACACCCGGCAAGTAAGGAATCTGTAAGTAATCGGCAAAGTATACATGCCCAGAAACATAAGCAAACACGCCAAGCGCTGCGGAAATCATTACCGTTGGCATAATAGCCAAGCCGTCCAATCCATCCGTTAAATTCACCGCATTAGAGGTTCCGACAATCACAAAATAGCTAAACACGATGCCCCAAGCACCAAGATAAATAAAAGTGTCTTTCATATAGGGAATTAAAAGGTGCGACTCGGCAGGCACTTTTGCCAAAGCAAATAAACTATAAGCAGCAATCGACCCGACCAACGATTGCCAAAAGAACTTGGTACGTGAACGCATGCCATTTGGATCTTTATAAACCACTTTCTGATAATCATCGACAAAACCGATTAAACCAAACCCCAGCATGGTCAAGGCAGCAATTAATAAATAGTGATTGGAGAGATTCCCCCAAAGTAAAACGGCAATCGACACCGAAAATAAAATCATCACCCCGCCCATGGTCGGCGTTCCAGTTTTTACCAGATGGGTTTCTGGACCATCCAAACGAATACTTTGTCCGACTTTAAGACGAATCAACCAACGAATCACTTTAGGCCCTATCACAAATGAAATACCCAAAGCCGTCAACACACTCATAATGGCGCGCATGGTGATATAGTTAAAAACACTGAACCCTGAAATATACTGGGATAGATAATCGGTTAGATAAATCAGCATGATGGTTTCCTTAGTGTGATGAGGCCAGTTGAGCCAATATTGCCTGACCGATGCGCTCCATTTTCGCGGAGCGCGATCCCTTAATCAGAACATTTTGAATTTTGTTGTGTGTAATCATTTGCCATACTGCTTCGGCCATTGCTTCTGGAGTTTCAAACCAGCGGGCACCTTCACCAAACTGAGCGACCATCGGTTGCGTCAATTCACCTGTTAAAAACAGGTTTTGCACACCAACTGACTTGGCAAAGTCGGCTAATTCAAGATGATGAACGGCTGATTGTTCGCCCAATTCCGCCATGGCACCCAAGCAAACGAGTCCTTCGCCTGGACACTGTAATAACATTTCAATTGCAACCCGCATTGAGGCTGGGTTGGCATTGTAACTATCGTCTATTAAAATCCCCTGCGGCAAAGCGTGCGTTTGACCTCGACCCGTAACCCCATTAAATTGAACCAGGCCTGGTTGAATTTGTGACCAGGTTTGACCCAATGCCAAACAAGCCGCAACCGCAGCGGCTGCATTCATGGCATTGTGTTGCCCTAAAATGGGCATTTCGACGCTTTCAGTAAAATGCACTTGTTGATAGGTCACGTCTAATGCAAATTGAATCCCTTTGGTTGATTGAGTGACTTGCGAAACCTGGACCTGTGCGTCCGGGTGTTGACCAAAGCGTATGATATTCAACCCTAAGTTCTGAGCGTGCTGCTGCCACTCATCAAAACCGGGCGAATCGATATTCAATACGGCGGTTCCATCTGCACGGACACCGTCTAATATTTGACCCTTTGCTTCAATCACCCCTTCCAACGAGCCAAAGCCTTCTAAGTGTGCGCTTGCCGCTAAAGTAATGACAGCGACATCCGGTTTTACCAGTTGCGTAAGATAGCCAATTTCATTTAAATGGTTTGCCCCCATTTCCACGACGGCATAATCGTGTTCCTCTTCAAGCTGTAATAGGGTTTTGGGCACACCGATTTCATTATTTAGATTCCCTTGAGTTGCTAATACGGAGGCCTGTTGTTGCAATAGATGGGCAATCATTTCTTTGGTCGTGGTTTTTCCATTTGATCCAGTAATGCCAACGACCCCGGTTAACGCCATTTTTTGGCGATGCCAAGCGGCTAATTGCCCAAAGGCAATAAGGGTGTCATCCACCAAAATGGCAGGCACGGCCGAGTGTATCGGCTTGGAAACCAGCAGTGCGACCGCGCCTTCTCTGGCAGCTGCATCAATAAAGTCATGGCCATCGAACTGTGGGCCTTTTAACGCGACGTACAAGGCTCCGCCTTCTAAGGTTCGCGTGTCGGTACTGATGCTGTCTAACACCACATCCGCTTCACCCAAATTATCACCGATTAATACGCCATTGACGGCTTGCACCACCTCATTCAATGACCAACTCACAACGGTCTCCTGTTTACTTTATTAGCTTCATAAGCCTGTTTAACCAACTTTTCATCTTGCATGGGAATTTTCTGCCCTGCGATTTCCTGGATGGATTCGTGCCCTTTTCCGGCAATCACAACCACATCTTGTGGCTTGGCTTGTGCTAACGTGGTTGAAATCGCTTGCGCTCGATCGTGAATCACGGTGAATGGCGGTTGCATGGCATTTGTAATCTGCTGAACAATTGCCTCAGGTGATTCATCGCGTGGATTATCGTCGGTAATCACCACCTTGTCGGCATAACGCTGTGCAACCTCCCCCATTAAAGGCCTTTTGCCTTGATCACGATTGCCACCACACCCAAAAACAACCCAAAGTTGTTGATTAGGCAATGATAAATGCGCCCTGACAGCAATCAGCAGCGCCTGCAAAGCATCTGCGGTATGGGCATAGTCGATAACGACCGTTGCCTGCCCTAGATGGGATAAGCACTGCATTCTCCCTGCCACTGGCTTGAGTTGGTTCAGAGCCTTTTCAAGCTGACTCGCTGAGAGTCCGAGTCCAACGCACACCCCAAGTGCACACAACATATTTTCTAAATTAAATTCGCCCATTAATGGCACATCAAATGCGACAGGTTGCTGAGAAAGCAGGATCTGCCCAGCGATGCCTTGCTGGTAGAGCTTTGCTTGTGGCGCAACAATATCCGCTTTTGCACTCTCTTTGGCATAGCCGATCTGGCTCACCGAAAAGCGGTTTTGATGAGATAACTCTAAGCCAATCTCATCCTCCAAATTCAACACTTCAAATTGATGCGAATAGTCTTCAAATAATTGTTTTTTTACCGACTGATAGGCTTGCTCTGTTTGATGAAAATCCAAATGATCTCGTGTCACCTGGGTCAACGCCAAACCCTCAAACTGAATGCCTTCAATACGACCCAAGGTTATGGCGTGTGAAGAAACTTCCATCACCACCACATCGGCTTGTTGGTCAGCAAAGTAGGCTAACCATCGATTTAAAGCAACCACTTCGAGCGTGGTGTTTTGTGATGGAATTAGGTGCCCTAACCAGCCATTGCCAAGCGTTCCCAATAAGGCAACCTTCATGCCGTTGGCTGAAAGCAACTGGGCAATATAGTGTGCCGTGGACGTTTTACCATTGGTTCCGGTAATACCGATCACCTTCACCCTTTGGCTCGGATTCTGATAAAACTGTTTTGCCAAGTTCGAACATTGTTGGCTCAGTCGATCCACCCATATGATTGGCACTGCATTCAATTTGACATGATCTGAATCACCTAAAACCGTGTCCATTTCAACCAGGCCTGGTGATTTTTCCGCCAAAATATATTTTGCGCCCTTAGCAATTGCCTGCTTTGCAAAGCCGATGCCATGCGTTTGATGACCTGCCAATGCAATGAAAAGAGTGCCTTCCGTAGCATCACGTGAATCAACGACCAGTTGCGTTGGGCAGTATTGCCAATCCCCCTGGCTAAGCTGAGGCGGATTCACGCCTTCCAGTGTATTTAATATCTCTGCAAGCGTCACTTCGTTAGCCCCCTTGCCAAACATCATCTGGCACGATATTTTTTAAGCGTAAAACATCGGTCATGACTTCTTTAAAAATCGGGGCCGCGACTTTTCCCCCATAATAAATCCCTCTGCTGGGTTTATTGACAGCGGTAACCATAATGTACTGGGGATCTGAAACGGGAACGATACCTGCGAATAACGATAAATATTGATTCGCCTCATAGCCACCAGCCTTGGTTAAATGGACTGTACCGGTTTTACCCGCGACCCGATAACCTTCAACCTTTGCCTGGGGAGCGGTACCGCCTTTAGCCACCACCGCTTCCATCATTTCTAGAACCTGCTGAGCTACATCTGCGGAAATGATTTGCTTACCCATATTTTCTTGATCTGATTGACGTTGAATGACTGACAGAGGGCGAAGCTGACCTTGGTTACTAATCACCATATAGGCATGAGCTAATTGCATTAAATTAATATTAAACCCATAGCCGAATGACGATGATGCTTGATCAATTTTCTGCCATTCTGCCGCAGGTCGAATATACCCCATGGTTTCACCAGGTAAAAACAGCCCTAAATCTTGGCCAAATCCAACATCATGAAACATTTGCCATTGCTGTTGCGGGGTCATTCTAAAAGCAATTTTACTGGCACCAATATTACTGGAATACTGAATAACTTCAGCGGGGGAAATGGTCCCGTGATTTCGAGTATCGGTAATACGCTGGCCTTGAATCACCATCGAACCGGGTGAGGTATTGATTTTGTCATGAATATCTAACACCCCTAAATCCAACGCCTTAGCAATAATAAATGGCTTGGTTGGTGAACCCGGTTCCATGACATCGGTTACCACTCGATTTCGTAAGCGCTCGCCTTGGAGTTGACTGCGATCGTTCGGATTAAATGCTGGCAGCGAAACCATGGCAATCACTTCTGCTGTCTTGGCATCTAATATAACCGACATCATGCTGGTGGCTTGATGTTGGATAAAGCTCTTCTTCATCGCATGATATAGAAAAAATTGAATGTCTTTATCAATACTCAAATGGATTTGCTTACCGGGCTTAGCTGGTTGAAGATCTTTTACAAACTCGACCACGCGACCCGCTCGATCTTTTACGATCTGTTTTTTCCCGGCTTGTCCGGAAAGCCAAGCATCATAGGTTTTTTCGATTCCTGCGATGCCAACATCATCAATATTGGTAAAGCCAATCAAGTGACTTACCACCTCACCAGCCGGATAATAGCGTTTATATTGATTTTGGACATAGAGTCCTGGTACGTCTAGCGCTTCGATCTTTGCAGTGAGTTCAGGCAGTACGCCTCGCTTAACATACATAAATCGCCGTTCCCGCTTCGCAAGAACTTGCGGTGTAAAGGTTGATGGGCTTAATTCCAAGATGGACAACATCTGTTGATATGCACGATATTTTTTCTCTATCGTTTGTTGTCTTTTTTGCAACTGGGCAGGGGTCAGATTTTCCGAAAGCAATTGGGTTTGTTGGGCAACAGGATCGAGATAAAAAGCTAATGTTTTGGGGTCAACCCAAATAGAGTCAATGGGTGTACTCAGGGCCAAGACATTGCCGTTCCGGTCTAATATTTCGCCTCTAGGCGCAGGAATATCCAACGTACGAATTTGACGTTTATTCCCTTCATTTTGTAGAAATTCGGCTTGGATAATTTGAACATGAACGGCTTTGGCTATGAGTGCCATAAATAACATCAACACAACGATTAAAACAATCGAATCTCGTCTAATGATTGGATTCTGATGCATCGTTGGCATTGCGTTTTTCCAGGAAAATGATTTGAAAGTTTTGAAGTTCTGGCGATTTTTCCAGCGTCATATTCAACTGAGTTTTCGCTAAATATTCAACCCTTGCTAGGGCAGTAAGATGGTGTTTTTCTAAGGTAAGTTTTCCAAATTCTTGATGCAGAGCTACTTGTTTTTTAAGGGATTGAGCGACTTGAGTCTCTAGATGCCTAACTTGATGCTGAACCTCTACAATCGCAATCAGAGAGGCAACCAAGATAACCACTAGCATGGGTACAAAGAAACCTTGCCAGTTGAACTTCCTAAACTGGCGAAGGCTGGGGAGTTTTTGCACCGACACGTTTAACTCAAGTGCTCAAATTCGAAATTAATAACAGCGCAGCACTGGGATTAATCGACTTGTCGACGAAGAAAAGCAGGGATATCCAAATAGTTCGAATTTGAGTCCACGCTCCCGGTAACACCACCATTAACGACCATCTTCGGGCGAACCACTTCGGGTTCAGACTTAGGTTCAGCTTGGTTGTCTAAACTGGCTTTTTCTTCGGCCTTACTGGCTTCAACGGCTTGCAAATTGGGTTTTACAACTTCTGGTCGCTTTGCTGCACCCGCTTCAGATAGCCCAGTAGCAACCACTGTTACTCGGATCTCATCCGTCATGCTTTCATCAATAGACGTTCCGATAATGACTTTTGCATCTTCTGATGCAACCTGATCAATGACATCACCCACTTCATTAAATTCACCTAATGTAAAATCCAATCCAGAGGTAATGTTCACTAATAACCCACGCGCACCCGATACTGAGATATCTTCAAGCAATGGATTCGCAATCGCCTTTTCAGCAGCTTTGATCGCTCTGTCTTCACCCGTTGCATGACCAACGCCCATCATTGCAACGCCTCTTTCTGTCATAACGGTTCTTAAGTCTTCAAAGTCGACATTAATCATGCCTGGACGAGTCACCAGTTCAGAAATCCCTTGAACCGCACCATGAAGAACTTCATTGGCATAATCAAAGGCTTTTGCTAATACAAAATCGCGCCCTAGCACTTTTAATAACTTATCGTTCGGAACGGTAATTAGGGAATCAACATGTTCTGCCAGTTGTTCAATACCGGCATCTGCAATTTTGCCACGTCGTTCAAAATTAAATGGGCGACTCACAACCCCCACTGTCAAAATACCCATTTCACGAGCGGCTTGTGCCACAACAGGTGCGGAGCCAGTACCGGTCCCACCACCCATTCCAGCCGTGATAAAGACCATATCTGCGCCTCTGAGGGTTTCCTTAACCTGTTCAATATTTTCTTTAGCGGCTTCCATCCCTTTTTCAGGGTTAGCGCCCGCACCTAAACCATTTGCGCCCAATTGAATGCAAGTTGCAACGGTTGATTTTTTTAGTGCCTGAACATCGGTATTGGCGCAAATAAACTCAACACCTTCCACCTGTGAGCGCACCATATAATCCACGGCATTACCGCCACCGCCACCAAGGCCGATAACCATAATCTTTGGCATTCCTGCCTCGTCGGAAATGGTTTCCTGTAAATTAAACTTCATGTGATACTCCCCTTAGTCAACACAATGTAATTAATAATAATGAGATTTATGTAAGCCGTTCAGCGACTCTAAGCACCGCGCTTCTTGAACGCGGATTTTCTTCACACTCTTTAGCACTTGGAAAGATGGGTTTTCCTACTTTCTTTAATACAGGCTTTACCACTTCCAACTCTATCGGTGAATCTGGAAACAAATCTTTTATTCGCGATTGATCTCGAATAAATTGCTTTACAATGCGGTCCTCTAATGAGTGAAAGCTAATAACGGATAGCCGTCCACCCGGTTTTAACACACGCACTGAAGCTTCTAATACGGTTTTTAATACATCCAACTCTCGATTTACAGCAATCCGAATAGCCTGAAAAGTTCGTGTTGCTGGATGCTTATGTTTTTCTGTTTTTGGTGATGCCCTTTTAACCACCGATGCTAAATCCAATGTGGTATTCAAACCCCCTTCTGCTAAAGCCTCTTTAATATGTCGAGCGATTCGCCCGGAAAATTTCTCTTCACCATATTGCCGAAGAACTTTTGCTAATGTTTTCTCATCCGTTTGCATTAACCATTCTTTAGCACTCAATCCACTTTGGGGGTTCATTCGCATATCGAGCGGACCGGATCGCATAAAACTAAATCCTCGGTCGGCTTCATCTAACTGTGGTGATGACACTCCTAAATCAATTAAAACGCCATCGACTTGCCCTAGCCAATTCCGAGACTGACAATAGGCTTCTAGCGCTTCAAAACTGCCTTGCTGTATTTCAAACTGATCTGCCGAAATGCATTCTTTAGCAAAAGCAACGGCTTCAGGGTCTTGATCAATGGCCAGCAAATGACCATTTTCATTCAATTTTGACAGGATCAATTGACTGTGTCCGCCACGACCAAATGTACAATCAATGTAAATCCCGTTATCAAAAACTGCCAAGCCATCAACGGCCTCTTGCAACATCACTGGATAGTGACTCGGCTGCTCTATTTCTTCTGAGAACACCATCCTATAAACTCAAACTGGCTAAGGACTCGGACACATCGCCAACCGAAGCCATATCCAACATATCTGGACGACTGGCATCCCAAGCTGATTTAGACCACAACTCAAACTTATTACCTTGTCCGAGTAATATCGCTTCCTTTTCCAATTTGGCATGCTCTCTTAGCAAAGGGGGTAACAAAACCCGACCAGATCCATCCATTTCCATTTCAGATGCATGCCCGAGCAACAGTCGCTGAACCAATCGTGCCTTGCTGTCCATATTGGGTAAAGCCATTAACTTCCGTTCAATGACTTCCCACTCATCTAATGTGTAAACCAGTAAACAAGGGCTTTGCAAATCAATCGTGGCAACTAATTGGTTATCACTGGCCTCTGAAATGGATTCACGGTAACGCTTAGGAATCGCCAAACGTCCCTTTGTATCCATATTGATTGAGTTGATGCCACGAAAGAACAACATTATTTACCACTTTTCACCACTTTGCCCCACTTGTCGCCACTATATTAACTTTTATAGAATCTGTCAAGCCGTCTTAGGATGAATTTTTGTGAACTTATAGTTACAGATGAACAACTTAGAAAAGACTTAAAAAGCACACAGAAAAATAAATTGAAAATTAATGGGTGATTAATCAATACGATATCGATAAAACAAGGAATTGGATTTAAGTTATGGCGATAACTCAATAATAATTTTTAAGAAAAAACAGCAGAACGCTGTCTATCAATTAAATGAAAAAATGCAAGAAGATCTATAAGCCGGGTTCTGTCCCCTTACGGGTGACAATCATTCATCTAGGAGAAGCATCACTACTCCCCTCAAGCAACCTACCCGGAAACCAGGTGCGAGCCACACCTTGTTTAAGCAAGCTTAAACCTGTTTCCCTATTTGGTCTTGCACTGAATGGGGTTTACCTTGCCACAAACGGTTACCCGCTGCGCGGTGCGCTCTTACCGCACCCTTTCACCCTTACCAATTAAATTGGCGGTCTACTCTCTGCTGCACTTTCCGTCGGCTCTCACCGCCCAGCTGTTAGCTGGCATTCTGCTCTATAGTGCCCGGACTTTCCTCGAGAGTTAAAACCCACGCGATTGTCCAATCTTCTTGCAGTGCGCAATGTACTCCAACCCTTAACAAATGTCCAATTATTCTCGATAAATCCTGCTAAAATTAGACAATGCTAAGATTTATAAAACTCCAAATTCATCAAATCGGTCGTAAAGCAAAAAGATCTGCCTTTTTAAATAGATACTTCCCAAAATTTAAAGATCGGATCTACTGGGCGGGTGACCGACTCTCATTTGCTCGAGCAGGGTTTATTGGCGCTTTCTGCATGATGCTCCCCATTCCCTTTCAAATGGTACTGGGCTCCATTCTAGCCTATTATGCACGCGCCAATATCCCCCTAGCAACCGCACTGGCTTGGATTACGAACCCGCTTACCATGGGCTTTATCTGGTATGGTGGCTATCAGTTTGGCACCTGGGTACTTGCAACGCCCCCTATTCAAAATCTTAATGCCGACATTCCAATTGCCTCCCAACAATGGTTTATTGAAATTTTCCCCAGCATTTGGCAACCCTTCTTTCTCGGAAACTTTTTATTAGGCGTTATCATTGGCTCGGTGTTTTACGTCATCATCGGTTATTTCCGACTCAGCTTTTTAACCCACACCCCAAAAAAAACAAACCGTAATTAAAAACAAAAAAGTGAAGGAAATAAACCATGATGATTTGTGGCGCAGAACTCTCTGGCAATGATGCCATTATTAGCCTAATCCATTTCGAAGCCGACATTTTCAATCTACCAGAATGCCGCGTTCGGAAGATTAACTGTCCCAATCCTGATTCAGCTCATGAATTACACTATTTCCAAAAAACATTTGCCAAACTAATTGAAGATTATCAGGTGGATGAAGTCGTGATACGAGCACGCCAAAAGAAAGGGAAATTTGCGGGCGGCACCAATGGATTTAAGCTAGAAGCTGCATTGCAACTACTAACCCCG
>CBFHUY010000038.1:0-14519 GCA_965658885.1 Hydrogenovibrio sp. | reverse complement strand
GACAAATGCTTGAATATAATGATAATCCGGACTTGTTGAATGAGATCAGCACCGAATTGCTGAGTGAGCATATTTACGTCATTACCCCAGAAGATGATATTGTTACGCTTAGCCAGGATGCGACGCCTTTAGACTTTGCTTATCAGATTCATACTGAGCTGGGACACCGGTGCCGTGGAGCGAAAATTAACGGAAAAATCATGCCGTTAACCACCCGTCTTAAGACGGGCGACCGAGTGGAAATCTTGGCCCTTAAAACTGGGAGTCCGAATCGAAATTGGTTGAATCCCAATTTAAAATATTTGGGTAACAGCCGCTCTAGAGCGAAAGTTAGGCACTGGTTTAATCAACAAAATAGAGAATCCAATATTGAGGCGGGTGAGGCACTTTTCACCAAAGAAGCGAAGCGATTGCATGCGAAAGAATTGCCCATCGATTTGATGATTGACCGCTTCAAAATGGACTCTGAGGAAGCTTTTTACGAAGCACTAGGTAAAGGCAAAATTAATGAACGTCAACTAGCGGACGCCATTCAAAAATGGATTAATCCCAGTTCAAAATCATCGCACAGCTTAAAATCATCTATTTCCATAACGGGTGAAGCTTCTCGCCACACTGAAAGCGCTCCTTTCGTTGTCGGCTCGCCGCAGTTAAAGACCCATTTGGCTCCTTGTTGTAACCCTATCGCCCAGGATGACATTATTGGTTATGTGACACGTGGTCGTGGCGTGACCATTCATCGACAAGATTGTGCTAATATTTTAAATTTAACCGATGAAGAGCAAAGACGGTTAATCGAGGTGGCATGGACAGGCGAACTCAACGATGTAGAGGGAGAATCCGAAACCGACACCATTGATGCCTCTTTGAATTTACTGGCCTTTGATCGTAAGGGATTATTAAGAGATGTCATGATGGTTCTGACCGATTGGGATATTAACTTAATTCATTCAGACACGCATACCGATAAAACAGATGGTACTGTCTCGATGACCATGGATATTGAGTTAGGCGCCCATAGTAATATCGGTGCTTTTTTGGATCAATTAGAACAGGTGAAAAATATTGTTTCAACGTCGATCAATTTGAATCAACAATCCTCTGCCGTTTAAAAAATTAAAGCGCATTTGAGTCGATATACACCCAGGTCTGCTGGCCTTCAACGTGCCGTATTGGCAGGTCTACTGACTGATTCAGCCAAGTTTTGACCGCCTCTCTTTTGTTTTGACCGGTAATGATTTTAAAAACCACTTTGGCTTTTCCCAGTCTTTCATAAGATAAGCTAACTCGGTGCGACGGCGGTTTCGGGGAACGTGTTTCAGTCACCACCGATTGGTTTGATGGATAATGATGTCCTGGAAATAAGCTAGCTGTATGGCCATCTTCACCCATGCCTAATAACACCACATCAAATAAGTCGATGTCATCAACGAGTTGCTGATAAGAATGTGCGGCCAAAGTGGCTCCCAATTCAGCAGGTATAAGATGAATATTTTCGGCAGGAATTTTGCCAAAATATAACCTGGGTTAAAGCAACACTATTGCGATCTTTATCATCGGCCGGTAAACAGCGTTCATCGCCCATATAAATATGCCATTTTAACCAATCAGCATCCTGTTGCGCCAATTGTTCATAACACTTCTGGGGCGTTGTGCCCCCAGCGGTGACTAATGTGAAGACGCCCTTTTCATCAATGGCCTCTTGTGCCAGGCGTAAAAGCTTGTTAACCAAAGTTTCAGCCACCTCTTCAGCCGAATCAAACACCACCCAGTCTTTCGGTAAACTATGAATCTCAACCATTATTTTCTCTCTGGGTGAATATAGTAGCGCCAATCTTGCTCGGAAGAATCAAATAGCTTGCTGGCCCCTTTCGGCCCCCAAGTACCAGAAGGATAGGTATCAATATAGGTGGTTTCCGTGCTCCATACATCAATAATCGGATCAACGACCTTCCAAGCAGCCTTGACTTCATCGTACCGTAAAAATAATGACCGGTCGCCTTTCACCACATCAAGCAACAACTCTTCATACGCATCATTTGAATCCATATCATCCGGTTTAAGCGCTGCGTCTAAACGAATCTGCTGGGTATTCATCTCCAGGCCGGGTTGTTTTGCCAACATTTCAACCTTAATGGTCTCATCTGGCTGAATCCCAAAGACAATCCAGTTAGGTTGCATTTTTTCAACCTGTGAATCCCGAAAAAACTGCTTAGGGGCATGTTTAAAACAGATGGAAACCATGGTTTTGGTTTTGGGCATATTTTTACCGGTTTGTATGTAAAATGGCACCCCTGCCCAACGCCAGTTTTCAATATAGAGCTTCAGTGCCGCATAGGTTTCGGTGACACTGTCCGGCGCTACGCCTGGTTCATCAAGGTAACCCGGAACTGGCTGTCCATTGAGGTCTCCAG
This sequence comes from Hydrogenovibrio sp., assembly GCA_965658885.1. GTDB lineage: Bacteria > Pseudomonadota > Gammaproteobacteria > Thiomicrospirales > Thiomicrospiraceae > Hydrogenovibrio. The sequence goes on along the minus strand of CBFHUY010000038.1, from coordinate 12,105 downwards.
CAGTATACTGGGCTCGATAAGATTGCGCCTTGGCATTTTTCTTTGAAATTGGCCGAATGGACTTTAGAAGCTTAACCTTTTCATCTCGCAAGTCTTCGGCATCCATCGATGCTGGCGGTTCCATTGCCACCAATGCCAATAATTGTAGTAAATGACTTTGAATCATGTCTCTCATGGCACCACTGGTATCATAATAGCCAGCACGCGTGCCAATCGGCCGATCTTCCGCATGGGTGATTTGAATATGATCAATAAAATTACGATTCCATAGAGGTTCCATTAATAGATTTGCAAAACGGAAGACCATAATATTTTGTACCATCCCTTTACCAAGGTAATGATCAATACGGTAAATTTGTTCTTCTTCAAGGTATTTATTCAATGAAATCTGTAGGTGTTTGGCACTTTCCGTATCGTAGCCAAAGGGTTTTTCCAAAACCACTCTTTTCCAGCCATTATCTTCTTTGAGCATACCCGCTTCACCCAAATTTCGGATGGCCTTGCCATAACTGTTAGGGCTTAACGACAAATAATAAGCAATGTTATTCGGCCAGTCTGAATCTTGAATTTTTTGCTGTAAATGGGTGTAGGCTGCAGGATCTTCCACATCCATTTCACAATAATCTAGTCGATCACAGAAGCGTTCAAAAACCACCTCATTTAGCCCCCCGCGCGCGATGGGCGAAACGGCATTTCTAACCGTTTCTAACCATTGTTGTCGATCCCAAGGGCGACGCCCTATCGCTAAAATGCGAAGCTTGTCATCTAAACGATTGATTTCCTCCAGATGATAAAAACTGGGCATCAGCTTGGTAAGTGATAAGTTACCCGTGGCACCAAAAACAACATAAGTACAAGCCAGTGACATGATTAAACCTCGTAAGTGCTAGAGCTAATATGACCGCCAGAAGCGATCCAATCGGTGTGGAAAAACTCCCCTCTAGGCGCATCCACTCTTTCATAAGTATGGGCGCCAAAATAGTCTCGTTGTGCTTGCAATAAATTTGCTGGAGAGGATGCCGTTCGATAACCGTCAAAAAATGCCAGCGCAGAACTCAACGCGGGTGTTGCAATTTGCGATTCAATCGCAAATATAACTGCTTTTCGCCAGTTGGCTTCCGCCCCTTTAATCGCTTTTTCGAAAAAGGGCGCGCTGAGTAGATTATTCAATTCAGGGTCTTGATCATATGCTTGTTTGATTTCGCTCAAGAAGGTGCTACGAATAATACAACCCCCTCGCCACATTAAGGCAATGCCGCCATAATTCAAATCCCACTTATAAGTTTTTGCTGCTTCAGACATCAACATATAGCCCTGCGTATAGGAGATGATTTTCGACGCATAAAGCGCATCATGGATGGCATCTAACATCGATTGAATTTCACTGTCCGATAACGTTGTTTGGGGCGACTTGGGATAGCGGTCAGCCGCAATAACTCTTTGCTGTTTTAATGAAGATAAACATCTGGCATAGACCGACTCAGAAATTAATGTCAGTGGGGTTCCCAGTTCTAACGAGCTGATTCCGGTCCATTTACCCGTTCCCTTTTGCCCCGCCGCATCCAAAACCTTGTCAACGAGCGGCAGGCCATCTTTATCTTTGAATCGAAGAATATCGGCGGTGATCTCAATGAGATAAGAATCGAGCACACCTTGATTCCATTCTTTAAAGACTTCATGACAGGCATCTGCGCTCAACCCCAAACCAAAACGCATTAATTGATACGCTTCTGAAATGAGCTGCATATCGCCATATTCAATACCATTATGCACCATCTTGACATAGTGACCCGCACCATCTTGGCCCACCCAATCACAACAAGGCATGCCATCTGCTTGTGCTGCAATTGCTTGGAAAATAGGACGAATGGCAGGCCAAGCATCCGGGTTACCACCTGGCATAATAGACGGACCCGTTCTTGCGCCCTCTTCACCACCAGAAACGCCAGACCCGATAAATAAAATGCCCTTTTCTTTTAGGGCTTGTGTTCGTCGAATTGAGTCTGTGTATAAAGAGTTTCCACCGTCAATAATCATATCGCCGTCAGATAACAGAGGAACCAGTTGGTCAATGAAGTAATCAACCACGTCACCTGCCTTAACCATTAACATCACTTTGCGAGGTTGCTGCAGGCTTTCGACAAACGTTTGAAGTGTGTCGGCTCCGGTTATCGGACGATCTTCCACTCGGGTGTTAATAAAGGCCTCGGTTTTGTCATAAGAGCGATTATAAACACAGACTTGAAATCCATGATCTGCCATATTTAAAACTAAATTTTGCCCCATAACGGCAAGACCAATAACACCTATATCTGCTTGATTCATAGCATCTCCAAAAAATGTAAGCGAAAGCAACTTGAATAAAATAGTTTAACCAAGTTTTCATGATGGGTTTGAAATGTTTATGACGAATCAAGCAAGAAATGCACCTGCTGTCATAGGCTGGATACTGAAAAATAAAAAAAGCCCGGTTAGCGTAAGCTAAACGAGCTTTTAGAATTGGCGTCCCGTAGGGGAGTCGAACCCCTGTTACCGCCGTGAAAGGGCGGTGTCCTAGGCCTCTAGACGAACGGGACAAGTTGTGAATGACTTGTCATTCGGCTTGTATCTCAACAAGCAGCTGATGTAATTGCTTAACCTACTGACCTAGAAGTAGACAACTACATCCGCTTAAATTTGGAGCGGGAAACGAGGATCGAACTCGCGACCCCAACCTTGGCAAGGTTGTGCTCTACCGCTGAGCTATTCCCGCGTAGTGGCGTCCCGTAGGGGAGTCGAACCCCTGTTACCGCCGTGAAAGGGCGGTGTCCTAGGCCTCTAGACGAACGGGACACAGATAGAATTAACCGAAGTTAATACTGTGTTTGGCTTGCGCCCTATCATGATGTCTCTATTAAAAGATTCGGCCTAGTGAATCCAAAAACAATCAGATAGATCAACTATCATGGTGGAGCTAAGCGGGATCGAACCGCTGACCTCAACACTGCCAGTGTTGCGCTCTCCCAGCTGAGCTATAGCCCCCTGTAGCTGATGAGCGCGTATTATATAGAACTTATGGAATGGGTCAAGTATTTTTTCTATTTTGCGTAAAACTTTTGGCTGGTCATCCCGCTCAACACAGTCAACCCAGCCAGCCGCCCTATTGATCGTTAACTATTGGCTTGGCGTTCAGCGATAAAAGCCAAAGCCATATCAATACGAGCTAAACACCTTTGTTGACCAATCAGTTCGGCTGTGGCATCAATAGACGGCGATTGTCCACCCCCCGTAATGGCCACGCGTAATGGCATGCCAATTTTTCCCATGCCGATGGCTAAGGCATCTGCCGTATTATGAATCGCTTGATGAATGGCCTCTGCCTTCCAATCGGTTAGCTCCGCGAGCTTGGCTTGTAGCGTTTGCAAAGGCTCTGCAGCGACAGGACGCAGGTGTTTTTTCGCTGCATTGGCATCAAATGACTCGAAATCATGATAAAAGTAACTAGCCCCGTCCGCCATTTCAATCAGCGTTTTGGCTCTTTCTCTTAATAGGTCGGCAACCTTTGCTAATTCTGGGCCTTGGCTCAAATCAATCCCCTTTTGAATCATAAAAGGCGTGAGGTGTTTGACCAGATTATCAATGGGGGTTGTTTGAATATGTTGTTGGTTGATCCATAGCAGTTTTTCTTGATTAAACGTAGAGGGCGATGCATTAACATCTTCTAAATCGAAATATTCAATCATTTCAGACACGCTAAAAATTTCTTGATCTTGATAAGACCAACCGAGTCGAACCAAATAGTTAAGTAAAGCTTCTGGCAAAAAGCCTTCTTCACGATATTGTAAAACGGACACGGCACCATGTCGTTTTGATAAACGACTGCCATCCGCCCCTAATACCATTGGAATATGCGCAAACTTAGGAACAGGAGCCCCTAATGCTTTATAAAGGTTAATTTGACGAGGCGTGTTATTAATATGGTCGTCCCCCCGAATCACGTGCGTCATCCCCATGTCCCAGTCATCAACCACTACGGTTAAGTTATAGGTAGGCGTTCCGTCCGAGCGGGCAATAATGAGGTCATCCAGTTCACTATTGGCAACACGGATATTTCCTTTCACCAAATCTTCGATTAACACTTCCCCTTCTTGTGGGTTCTTAAATCGAATAACCGGCTTAACATTTTCAGGCGGTGAGCCAATAAAATCCCGATAGCGGCCATCGTAACGCGGCTTTTCACCATTGGCTCTTTGTTGCTCACGCATGGCATCCAGTTCTTCAGGGGATGCATAACAATAATAAGCCAGGCCTTTCTCCATGAGTTCTTGAATAACCGCTTTATAGCGATCAAATCGGTCTGTTTGGTAAATAGGCCCATGATCATAATCCAAGCCAAGCCAAGACATGCCTTCTAAGATGGCATCGACAGAAGCTTGTGTAGAACGCTCACGATCGGTATCTTCAATGCGTAATGTAAATTCACCCTGATTTTTTTTGGCATATAACCATGAAAAAAGCGCGGTTCTGACGCCGCCAATATGTAAGTATCCAGTTGGACTGGGTGCAAAGCGTGTTTTAACCACAAGAAACTCCTTTTTATAGCACAGAAGCTCATGCCCTTTCGTTTCATTTGAACGGCTTTCGGTTCGAATAAAAAGAGAACAAGCATGAGTTGGTTTTTCAATTGGGGCTATTATAAAGGCAATCCTTTTGGATTGTGGGTCGGAATTAACTGGCTTTTGATTTTAACTTCACCGAATGATGTACTAAGATATGGGCACTCTATTAACCCTAGGTGAAATTCAGCGGGACTTAAAGGCTACTTATTCTAGGCATGAAGCGCCGACCTTAGTCATTCTAAGGTCAAGGTTCATAACAACGAAGAAGTGGCCTTTAAGCCTCGCCCGAAGGGGCTTAGCCAAGTTAGCCATCTCTGCGTTGTGAAGATTTGCAAGGTCTAGACATTCCTTCATCTTCACGCCTTGATATGACTCACTTGGCGTTGCCTGAATTCATCTGGGGTTAATAGAGTGCCCATAATCTTTTTTCTTAACTCCAAAACAAGGACATTTCATTGAATAAAGCCGCTATTCATTATCAAGTTACCCCTGAAAATCCGCAAAGCCACCTATTTTCGGTGCAGTGCCAAATTCAATCCCCAAATCAAAATGGCCAAGAAGTTTCAATGGCAACGTGGATTCCTGGAAGTTATTTAATTCGTGACTTCGCGAAGCATATTATAAACTTAAGGGTTGAAACGCTTGATGGGCAATCGTTGACAATCCGCCCTTTGAGCAAGAGTCGTTGGCTTATTGAACCTTGTGATTCGGCGCTTGTGATCTATTATCAGGTGTATGCTTGGGACTTGTCTGTCAGAGGCGCGCACTTTGATGCCACCCACGGCTTTTTCAATGGCACCAGTGTGTTTCTTGCCATTGAAGGCCAAAGAGATCAACCTTGTTCCGTATTAATCGAAGAAACGTCTCATACGCGTGAAAATAACTGGCAGATTGCAACGACATTACCGACGTTATCCGTTGATTCAAATGGATATGGCTCCTATCAATCAACCGATTATTGGGATTTAATTGAGTACCCAGTTGAAATGGGGCGTTTTCATCGGCTTAAATTTAATGCGGCGGGTATCCCACATGAAATGGTTCTCACTGGTCGGGTAAATTTTGATCAATTGGATGAAGCACGGCTTATCGCCGATTTAACGCAAATTTGTGAAACCGAATTGGCACTATTTGAAAAGCCATACCCGATTGATCGTTACTTATTTCACGTAACGGTGACCGAAAAAGACTATGGCGGCTTGGAGCATGTGAATTCTACCGCCTTAATATGTGCGCGCGATGACCTGCCCTATCGACAAGATGAAAAAAGAACGACGGGGTATATTCGTTTTTTAGAATTGTGCTCACATGAGTATTTTCACCTTTGGAATGTCAAACGCATTCAACCCAAAGTCTATCAACGCCCCAGCTTGCTCGAACCTGTCTATACCAATCAATTATGGTGGTTTGAAGGCATTACCTCTTATTATGACTGTCAATTCCTGTATCGCGCTGGTATTTTAAGCCGTGAAGCTTATCTAAATCAGTTAGCGATGGAAATGACTCGGGTATATCGCATGCCAGGACGCTTTAAGCAGTCGGTTGCCGAATCTAGCTGGTTAACCTGGACCAAGTTTTATCAACAAGATGAAAATGCGCCCAATGCCATTGTCAGTTATTACAATAAAGGTGGGCTAATTGCTTTAGCACTCGATTTAATCATTCAAGCCGAAACCGACGGACAAAAATCACTTGATACGGTTCTCCTGCATTTATGGCAACACTACGGGCAAACGGCAACCGGTTTGGAAGACGGTGATATTGAACAAATTTGTAGTCAAGTCAGTGGCATCGATCTCAGTCATTTCTTTGAAACTGCACTCTATGGAACCGAAGACTTGGATTTTGAATCCTTATTCGAACCTTTTGGTATTCAATTTAGCCTGAGAGCCGCGACTGAGTTAAAAGACCAAGGTGGAAAAACATCTCTCAACAATCCCCCTCCATCACTCGGGGTAAACGGTCAGCAAACCGAACATCAAACCCTTTTATTAACCCATGTTTGGCAAGCTCAACCGGCTGCTCAGGCAGGATTAGCTGCGGGAGATGAAATGATTGCTCTGGATGGGCTTAGAGTTAAGAGTCTAGAAGGGTTTGAGAAACTCTTATCCCGCTATCAGCCGGGCGATACGCTTTCTTGTGCCTTCTTTCGACGGGATGAGCTGATGCAAACAGACATATTATTGCAAGCCCCAGTGAAAGATCGGGTTGCATTGTCTGATCTTGACGCAGCGCAAAGGAGCTTTTTACCATGGCCAACAAAATAACGTCTGATGCAATACAAGACCGACTTGAATCATTGGAAATACGGTCAGCGTATCAGGAAGATATGATTGAGCATCTCAATGAAGCGCTAGGGCAACAACATCTAGAAATTCAGCAACTCAACAAACAACTGGATCTCGTATCGACGATTTTACGGCAACTAAAAAATGAGGTCGGCGCTGACATTAAGCGTCCTTCTGAAGAGGTTCCGCCGCCACATTATTAACAAACTTTGATTGTTACCATTTGCGCAACAGTGTTTTTAAGGATGGCGACTTTGCGATCAAAATGAATCAGGTTATGCTATCCATTCATTTTGGTTAATGAGATGTTTTAAAAATGCTTAAAAATTCCCTACAAGGATATGGTTGGATCAGTATCTTTTTGCACTGGTCAATCGCACTGGCACTATTCGGCCTATTTGGCCTGGGTGTTTGGATGGTTGATTTAGGGCTTTATGATGCTTGGTATCATGCCGCCCCGGCATTGCATATCACTATTGGTGTCGTAACGGTTTGCTTCATGGTACTCAGGCTAATATGGCGCTGGGTCAACCCCGTTCCCAAAGCCATTCCTCAACCGATTCTACTGGAATGGATGGCTGCAGCCATGCACCAGTTATTTTATGTATGGGTTGTGGCGTTAGGGTTGAGTGGATATTTGATTTCCACGGCGGAAGGCGATCCTTTGGTCATCTTTGATACTTTGGCCATTCCAGCCATCGGATTTGAAATTGAGAACCAAGCCGATCTTGCGGGTGAGGTGCATTTCTGGTTAGCCTGGAGTCTAATGGGCTTGGCCCTGCTTCATGCACTGGCTGCACTCAAACATCATTTTATTAATCAAGACAAAACCTTAACAAGAATGTTAACCCCCGACCATCAAAAGGAGCTCAATAATGAATAAATCATTTTTAAAAGGACTGGCTTTAACTGCAACCTTATCCCTATTTTCAACAATATCGGCTGCGGCTGATCAATATCAAATTGATACCAAAGGCATGCACGCATCCATCCAATTTAAAATCAAACACCTAGGTTATAGCTGGTTAAAGGGACGCTTTGAGAAATTTTCTGGTGATTTTAGTTATGATCCAAAACAAATTAGCAACAGTGAGGTCTCAGTTACGATTGACACAGCCAGTGTGAACTCAAACCATGCCGAAAGAGATAAGCACCTACGCAGTGATGATTTTTTAGATGTTAAAAAATTCCCAACAGCCACGTTTAAGAGTGATTCAATCACAGAACAAGCAGATGGTAGCTTGAAAATTAAAGGTCAACTGAATCTTCATGGGGTTACCAAAACCATTGAAATTCAAGCCTCCAAAGTGGGTGAAGGCAAAGATCCATGGGGCGGTTATCGTGCTGGCTTTTCAGGTACAACCCGTTTAAAACTGGCTGACTACGGCATTACCTACAATTTAGGGCCTGCTTCAACCCATGTTGAATTAAACTTAGAAATTGAAGGCGTTCGTCAGTAATCACACGCTTCATCCCTTTCTCTCCTAGCTAAGCACTGTCATCTCGCAGTGCTTTAACCAATCTTGGTTATTCGCACACGCATTTTCAAGTAATGACGCGCCAAAAATGCCCAGGCCTGCTGATGAAATAAATGTCGGGGCTTTTTAACCCTCTCTCCTGCTGTAACAGCGGTAAGTGTCCGTTGTTAAATCGGTTTTTTCAGAATATAAAAGTCGCATAAAACCACAATTTAGGGTAAGCTTGCCCCTTTTTTTGGCATCCGCCAATAGACAATTTTCAAATGAGATGTATTTATGAGTTTTGCAAACCTCGGACTGTGTGCCGAAATTTTAGAAGCCGTCAGTCAACAAGGTTATGAAACCCCTTCCCCTATTCAGGCACAAGCCATCCCTGCTGTTATCGCTGGCCAAGATGTGATGGCCGCTGCGCAAACCGGGACTGGCAAAACCGCTGGTTTTACCCTGCCAATTTTACAACGCATTCACCAAGGTCCGCGTGTCAAGCCCAATCAAGCTCGGGTTCTGATTTTAACGCCCACGCGTGAATTAGCTGCTCAGGTCAGTGCCAGTGTTGAAACCTACGGTAAAAATCTATCAACCACCTCGACCGTGGTTTTTGGTGGCGTAAAAATCAACCCACAAATGATGCGACTCCGTAAAGGGGTCGATATTTTGGTGGCCACTCCAGGACGCCTACTCGACTTGTATCAGCAAAACGCCATTAAATTTGATCAATTAGAAATTTTAGTATTAGATGAAGCCGACAGAATGTTGGATATGGGCTTTATTCACGATATCAAACGGATTATTAAAGCCCTGCCCAAAGATCGTCAAAACTTGTTGTTTTCCGCCACTTTTTCGAATGAAATTCGTCAATTAGCCAAAGGCCTCGTCAACAATCCCGTTGAAATATCGGTCAGCCCGCGTAATGCCGCCGCGACAACCGTGACCCAATGGATTTGTCCAGTTGATAAAGGGCGTAAAGCGGCGCTACTGATTCACTTGATAAAAACGCACCAGTGGTATCAAGTATTGATTTTCTCAAGATCCAAACATGGCGCTAACCGATTGACCAAACAGCTTGAAACCAAAGGCATTAAAGCTGCAGCCATTCATGGTAATAAAAGCCAAGGCGCTCGCACCCAAGCTTTAGCACGCTTTAAAGCTGGGGAAATTCAAGCGTTGGTCGCCACCGATATAGCAGCCAGAGGGATTGATATTGATCAATTACCACAAGTGGTCAACTTTGATTTACCGAATGTGCCAGAAGATTATGTACATCGAATTGGCCGGACTGGCCGAGCAGGTGCAGAAGGACAGGCGGTTTCATTGGTGAGTGCTGACGAAATTAAGCAGTTGTCGGACATTGAAAACCTCATCCAAAAACTCTTGACGCGGAAGCGCATTGAAGGGTTTGAGCCGACAAATGATTTACCGGAAACTCGATTAAATCATAAGCCGAAAAAGATGCCAAAACCAAAGAAACCGAAAAGAAAGCCGTCGATCCCCCAATCGACTGAAGGATCACAAACACCACAGCCGAAAAGAAACCGACACCAAAAGCCTTCTAGAGGCCCACATTCCGGTTCTCCTAAAACAGAGCATTAAACCAACTAACCTCGCTTTAAAAAAGCAACCAGGCCTGGTTGCTTTTTAATGCCGCTATGATGCCATCATCTTTTGTCTATCTGCTTTTAACGCTTTTAAGAAAGTGGGTTGCGGTGTTGCCAATAAGAAGCCTTGCGCATAATCGATACCCAATTCTTTTACCAAATTCAAGGTTTCTTCATTTTCAATAAACTCGGCTATCGTTTGAATATTCAGCGATTTTGCCATATTAACAGCACTCTCGACAAAGGCTAAATCAATTTTATCTTTGGCCATATTGTTAATAAATTCCCCTTCAATTTTGATGTAGTCGACTGGGAAACGTTTTAAATATTGGAAAGATGAAAAGCCAGAACCAAAGTCATCAATGGCAAACCGGAATCCTTGTGAGCGTAGTTCTATAACAAACTTCTCTAACAATGTCACATTGCCAACCGTTTCCCGTTCCGTAATTTCAAAAACAATACGGCTCGGGCTAATGTTATATTTATCGGTCAATGATTGAATTTTACTAATAAACTCACTGGCGACAATGGCTTTGGGAGATAGATTAATAAAGAGCAACCCTTGGTAGTCTGTTTGTTGGATATGCGCCAGTGCTTTGTCGATTAAAATCAAATCCATCTGATTGACAAGCCCCATGTGCTCTGCCGTCTCAATAAAGCGCCCTGCGCTAATCAACTCGCCATCTTGACGTAAGCGCATTAACAGTTCATGCACTTCAATTTGACCATTACTGATATTGACAATGGGTTGGAAATTCGGCTCAATCGGCTCCCCTGTTTCGAGTGAATGTAGAATAAACACACTTTGGTCATTGTGTTCTTTATAGGCCTGAACCAGATCGCCTTCTTGCGGATAAGACAACGCATTCTTACCGCTGTCCTTGACGCGATAAAGCATATTATCAGCGACCATAAACAGGTCTTCTTTATTATCAGCATGTTCAGGGTAAATACTGATCCCCACCGAACAGGCAATTGAAACCGTATCGGCTTTAGGCGAAACCAGTCTTAACGCCTGGGTTGATTCGATAACGCTTTCTGCAACTTTAATGACCGCATTTAGATCTTTTTCTGGCAAGATGACACAAAACTCATCGCCACCATAGCGCGCAAAAATATCGCCCTCTTCTAGAACGGTTCTAATTTGCTGAGCAAAATTTTGCAACACTTCATCGCCAAAGGCATGTCCATATTGATCATTGATCAATTTGAAGTTATCGAAATCAATCATGAGCAACCCAAAAGAATAATCATGAGATTTAGCACGAACGACTTCATAGCCAAGCATCTCGGTAAAGACCCGCTGATTATATAGATGGGTTAACGGATCACGGGTAGCATAATACTCTAACTCTTTGGTGAATTTATTAATGGCTTTAATTGAACCAATCACATTGACTAAGGTGGTTAACACACTTTCAACCACTACGGAACGGGAGGATTCTTTAGGTGGAAACGTTTCGACACCGAGTCCCACTACGCCGCCGATTTTTGGGGTTTCAAGCAATAGGCTCTTACTTTGGGTTTTTATGCGGGTTTGGACTTCTAATGGATCATGGGTCGTAAAGGTATGATTGACTTTAAAAATGGAGCCTTCATCAAAAATAGAATTGGTTGAAAGCAAAACTTTGGCATGCGCTTCCATTTCTTTTTGAATTTTTTGACTCGGCACCCCTAACCAAAATATTTCTATCACATACTGTTCAACATCATCCGTTCTGAAGACCACAAACATCGTGTAGAGCGGTAGGATGTGATTGATTTCGTTCATGAGGATACAGATGTGTTGTTTCCAGTCTTTAATCAATTCTGATGACAGCACTAACTTATCGAGCAATTGAATTTCAAAGTCTAAAATATCTCGGTCTATCGCGATATGCTTAAGTTTGTCACCCAGTTTATTCAGACTTTTATTAAGCACTTCAAATTCTTGGTACTTAAACATCGAATCTTCATAGGTCAGTTTCGCGAGATCATCCACCTGATGAATGGACGAAATATGCTTATCCAACACATTAATACTGTTCACCACGCTATTCGAAAAGCGTCTGCCGACCCAAGCAGCAAATAACAACGGAATGGGTAAGAGCACCATCATCAATAAAATAAACTCATTTCTGGCGGTACTGACGGTTTGTGAAATGGG
>CBFHUY010000037.1:2941-14735 GCA_965658885.1 Hydrogenovibrio sp. | reverse complement strand
ATCCAAAAAAGATCGGGCAAAATCGGTGCGGCCAATAACAACGAACTTAACACCAGTCCCGCCCCTAATATTAAGGGGCCTAATAAACTGACGCCTAAATAGTGCAATAAACTCACCCACCAGCGTCGTTGATAATGGCGGTGCCACATTAAGTTGATTTTTTTATCGATGGTCCACAGTAAAATCAGCGCAATGGCGAACATGGAAATAATGCCGACACCTTGTAGCTGCCCCGCTTTTTGCGCAAACTTGAGCAAATAGGCTTCCACCTGCGGCGTGGCTTCTGGCAACAAGAAATGCAGCACCTTATCAATCACTTCTGCTTGAAAAACCGCAAAGCTATCGGACAAGGCAAACACCCCAAACAGAATCGCTAAAAACGGCACCAATCCCACCAAAGAGGCGTAGGCCAAAATGGTGACCGCATCCAAGCCTTGCTTATCAATAAAATTCACAGCCGCTTGTTGCCAAAATTGACCTTTATAAACACGGGGTTCAATCGGTTTTTTATTCATAAGCCAGAGTATATCCCTGTATAATTATTGGAAGGGTTCATGATTTAGTTCAAGTTATTCGTGCGTTTTTTTCTTGTTAACCCGACTATTATCCTTGAAAATCAGACTAAATAAATAAAACAACCTAACTTCCATGATTCAGCACTCTGCCAGATTTACACGTTACCTGCTACTTAGCTACTCATTCGTCCTGATTTTAGTTGCGGCAGGCGCAGGGATTTTTATCCATTATGAACGCTCTCTGGCAAAATCCTTTACCACCTATTCTCAAAATGCCGAATTGAAATCACATGTTGACAGTATCCTATTTTCAGCCAATCAACGTAGTATTTTATTGGTTCGAATGATTAATGCCAGTGATTATTTCAAAGTCGATGCGCTCAATTTGGAAATGCTAAAACATGAGCAAAATGTCATTAACAATCTGCAAAGCCTGATTCAGAGCGTGGAAATGAAAAGCCAAGAAGAATACTTGCGTCAGGCGGGCATTGTCATGTCTTACAACCGCAAAATTCAAACTGAGATTTATCAGTTTCTGATGGATGACAAACGCGAACAGGCTTTAGATCAATTGCTTCGGGTCGCTATTCCGGTTCAAGATAAGGTTCAGTTGTTATTTAACCAGTTAAAAGACAGTTATGAAAACCGAGTTCGACTCTCTAAAGAACAGTTTTCAAATGCCATTAATGACATGCTCAAGATGATCTTTTTGGTCTCAGTTCCGATCATTTTAAGCTTGTTAGTTATCGCAACCATTACCACTCGACGCTTAAACGCTTTTGCCAAAAGCCAAAAATCCATTCTCAATTCTTTGGAAGAACGGGTTAAAGAAAGAACACAGGCATTGCTACTCGATCATAACTTGATGCAAAACTTAAACGAGGCGATTGGTATCTTCGACACCGAGGACAAGATTCACTTATCCAATAAGAAACTCGATGATTTAACGGAAGCCTGCATGCTGCCTAAAAATGGCACCATCTGGCAATTACTGATGTGCCTGTTTAAGGATGTTGATGTCGGCCATATCAAATATCATTTAAAGCATAAACAAGCTTGGCGTGGCGAAGCGACTTTAAGCCGAGCCTCAAATCAATTCTGTATTATTGATATTGCTAAGATCAGCGATGCCAGTCTGCCAAACGACTTTTTCTCTATTGCCGTGACGGACATCTCTGATTTAAAAGCAACTCAGCTTGAACTGGAGCACACCTCCAACTACGATTCGGTCACGCAATTACCCAATCGTTACTATTTCAACGTCACCTTAGATCGTTTTTTGAGCGATCACCCAAACCAATCCTTGCATTTGATGTACATTGATTTGAATGATTTTAAATGGGTCAATGACCATCTCGGCCATGCGGCGGGGGATGCGTTCTTATTCAATGCGGGAGTTCAATTTAAGACGATGCTTCCCAAGAGTGCCTTTATTGCCCGTTTGGGCGGCGATGAATTTGCCATATTACTTCCCGGCACTTATACAGTTAGTGATCTGACCGACCTCTGCGAAAGCCTCTTAAAAGCATTGGAAGACGTCAATGAGCACCAATCAACCCATCAGGTAGGCTGTAGCATGGGTGTGGCAACCTATCCGCAACATGCAAAATCCGCAGAGGATTTACTGCATAAAGCGGATTATGCGATGTACTCGGCGAAGGACAGTGAAAATGGGCATTATTGTATTTTCACCGACCAGATGAATAAAGCGCTATTGGATCTTAGAGAGATTGAAGTCAATTTACACCGCGCCGTTCAGAACGCCGAATTTGAGGTTTATTATCAACCTCAATACCGTTTGCACAACCTGCAACTGGTCGGCGCAGAAGCCTTGGTGCGCTGGCCGACACCTGAGCGGATGATTTCACCATTAGAATTTATCCCCTTAGCGGAGCGATTTGGTTTGATTAATGACATCGGTGCCTTGGTTATGCAGCAAGCCATGCAACAAACACAGCATTGGCAAACCACCTCCAAGCCGTTGCCTAGAATTGCCATTAATGTATCGGCATCCCAATTATTAATGGGCGACTTTGGCGATATAATTGGCGATATCTTGGCGGAGACTCAACTGGAACCCCATCAAGTCGATATTGAAATTACCGAATCGGTGATGATGAAAAACTTAGAGTTAAATGGCGAAACGCGTGTCAGTTGCGTGAGCCGTCTGCAACAAAGCGGACTTGAAATTTCGATTGATGACTTTGGTACGGGTTACTCTTCTTTGGCCTATATCAAGCACCTGAATATTGACCGCATTAAAATTGATAAGAGTTTTATTGACGATATTGCCACGCAAAGTGAAGCCAGATCGATTGTCAGTGCCATTATTGAAATGGGACATAGTCTCGGGCTAAAAGTGCTGGCCGAAGGCATTGAAACCCCAAATCAACTGGATATCCTGAAAAAATTAGGCTGTGATGAAGGGCAAGGTTATTTATTCAGTCGGCCGCTGCCAGCCAAAGATTTTGAACAAAAGTGTTTATCATAAGCACGGGTATCGTGCTCTTAAACTGGCTTTTATGGCAAGGGATGCGGTATCAGTACCTGTTGTTGTAACAAGCCATCCAATGCGGGCAAGGCCAGTGCGGCTAAGCTGGCTGCAGGCTGTTGCATCGCTGCAGCCATATCTGCCATCACTCCATCTAATGGGTCTGAATTATCCCCTTCAAGCCGTACCAATAAATCATAGAGCAAGGGCGTCAATGCCATAAACTGCACTCGATCGTTTGCATCTCGATAAGCCAATAGCGTGGTCGGTGTTTCGGGTTGCACAAGGTTAGCATTGTCTGCACTGATTTGATCGACGGGCCACTGATAAACCAATGGAATGGCCAACGGCGATAACCGATATGCCACTTTCAAATCGGCCTTAGGCGGAGACGCTAAATAAACACCTTCTTGTTCATCCACCAATAAAGCCAATTCAATCCATTCATAATGCGCTAACTCCAATAAATAAGGCGGGTCATCATCGCGCGGTTGATAGTCCGCTTGCAAAAACAATAAGAACTCTTGCCCCAACTCATGGAATAACGGGGTTCGAGCCTGATGCTTTTGCATATATTCTCGAATCAAGTCCAACCAACGAGCTTCCCCCAATACCGAGCGGCTAACCGGAAATAGATTACTAAAAAAGCTATTAATATTATTAAAGAATAATTGTTCGTAGGCGGCCAACCGTCTAGGCTCAATTTCGAGTGCCATTTCACCCAGGCCTGGGTGGTTTTGGGGTTGATAAGGTTGGTTTTGCGGGTCGCGAATATGCGCGGCAAAGAGCGTTTGTAATTGCTGAAAGCGCGGTAAGTCACTGAATACGGTCTTAGACATTTTGAATTCCCTGAGTGCGTTGGCTTTGACGAATCTGATGGATTTCCAGTTGCAAGTCTGACAGCGGAGGAATATTAAAATCGCGCTCTAGCAACGTCGGTTGAATGCCATGCGCCGCGTAGGTTTGATCTAACAAGTCCCAAACCACAGGCTTAACGGCTTCGCCATGGGTATCGATTTTTAAGTCGTCCGCTTCATCAAAGTGCCCTGCCATGTGTAAATACATCAATCGCTCAGTGGGCATGGCCTCAATAAATGCCAAAGGATCATATTGCTGGTGATTAATGCTATTGACGTAAGTATTATTCACATCCAATAACAGTCCACAATCCGCTTCTGTCACCACCGCATTGATAAATTCCACCTCAGACAGCTCATTGGTCGGCAAGGCATAAAAGGAAACGTTTTCAATGCCGAGCGGTTGTTCCAGCACGTCCTGAACATGCCGAATACGCTTGGCAACATAGTCAACCGCTTCTGCGGTAAAGGGAACCGGCATCAGGTCATAGAGGTGGCCTGAATCACCACAGTAACTTAAATGTTCGGTATAAAGTGGCACTTGATGGGTTTTAAAAAAGGCTTTTAATTCGAGTAGAAAATCGTCATCCAATGGATGCGGACCGCCAATATCCAGTGAAAGACCGTGACACACTAAAGGATAGCGTTCGGAAAGTTGTCTGAGCGTTCGACCTTGTCGGCCACCAAACCGAATCCAGTTTTCAGGCGCAACTTCTAAAAAATCCACTGGAAAATCGGGCGTCGCCAGTAGTTCATCAAAAAAATCACGTCTTAACCCCAAACCCACCCCTTGGACTTTCGGACTGGCAAAACGGGAGGATATTGAAATTGACATAATCGGTTTCCTAATGACGATTAAAAACACACTATTCAGTTAACCGTCATTATAGGCTAACCCGAATAGAGATACGACCCATCCGCTAGATGGGTTAAACGATTTTCTCTGCTGTAGTTGCCAACTGTTGGTTAAACTGTTTGATTTCAGACCGCTTAATGAGACTATAGATCGCCGGTAATACCACTAACGTTAGCAACACCGCACTGATCATGCCGCCGACCATCGGTGCGGCGATCCGACTCATGACTTCTGAGCCAGTGCCGGTTCCATATAAAATGGGCAACAAACCGAGGATAATCACGGAAACCGTCATCATCACGGGGCGGACTCGCAACCCGGCACCCTGAATGAGGGCGTCCCGATAAGAGGATGGCGAAATCGGCTGCCCAGATTCCTGTGACTTTGATTTGAGTGCTTTGAGCGCAAGGTTTAAATACACTAGCATGATCACACCAATTTCAACGGAAACCCCGGCAAGGGCTATAAAGCCAACACCCACGGCCACTGAGAAGTTAAAGCCCTCTAAATAAATCAACCAAAGCCCCCCAATCATCGCCATCGGCAGCGTGGTGATAATCACGGCCACTTCGCTAAAAGCTCTGAAATTGAGATAAAGCAGCACAATAATAATGGCCAATGTCAGCGGTAACACATAGCTTAATTTCTCTTTGGCTCGCTCCATATATTCATATTGCCCAGCCCAAGTCAGCGAATAGCCGGCGGGCAGTTCCAGTTCTCGATTTAAAATGGTTTTGGCCTGATTGACATAAGTGCCAACGTCGATGTCTTCAATATCAATAAAGGTCCAGCCATTCAATCGAGCATTTTCGCTTTTAATACCTGGCGGTCCATTTTCAATGCGAATATTGGCGACATCTCCTAGAGCGATATGCTGACCTGAGGGGGTAATAATGGGTAATCGAATCAATTGCTCAGGAGAATCCCGATAGTCTTGTGGATACCTGAGATTAACGGGATACCGCTCTTGACCTTCTATCGTTTGAGTGACATTCATACCCCCAATCGCAGTGGCAACGATTTGCTGAACATCATCGATATTCATACCAAAACGACTGGCTTTATCGCGTGCAATATCAATCTTAATATAGCGTCCCCCCGCCACTCTTTCGGAATAGACAGAGGCGGTTCCCTCAACCGTCGATAAGATTTTTTCAATGTCCTGACCCAGCGCTTGGATGACATTCAAATCAGGCCCGGCTACTTTGATGCCCACGGGGGTTTTAATCCCCGTTGCCAGCATGTCAATACGAGTCTTAATCGGCATCACCCAGGCATTGGTTACCCCAGGAAATTGAATAAGTTGGTCGAGTTCTTTTTTCAAATCTTCGCTGGTAACCCCTTCACGCCATTGCGATTGTGGCTTTAACTGGATAAAGGTTTCAATCATGGTTAAGGGAGCGGGATCGGTCGCGGTTTCTGCTCGCCCTACTTTACCAAATACATTTTGCACTTCTGGCACGGTACGGATCAGCTTATCGGTTTGTTGTAACAATTCCCGCGCTTTACCGATGGATATGCCAGGATAGGTGGTTGGCATATACATTAAATCGCCTTCATCTAAGGGTGGAATAAACTCACTACCGATTTTATCGACTGGGTAAAAGCCTAATACCGTGATAACAACAGCACCCAACAGCGTTATTTTAGGAAACTTTAATGCACGCTTGAGCACAGGCATGTAAATTGCGACCAAGAATCGGTTGAGTGGATTCTTTTTTTCTGGCGTCACTTTCCCTCTTATAAAATAGCCCATTAACACTGGAATCAAGGTCACCGCTAGGCCTGCCGATGCGGCCATAGCATAGGTTTTTGTAAACGCCAAGGGTGCAAACATGCGACCTTCTTGCGCCTCCAAAATAAACACCGGTAGAAAAGAGACCGTAATAATAAGCAAACTGAAGAATAGCGCAGGACCGACTTCAGCGGCAGATTCCGCGACAACTTGCCATCGATTTTCATTGGTCAGCGGCGTTTTTTCCATGTGCTTATGCAGATTTTCAATCATCACGATGGCGCCATCCACCATTGCGCCAATAGCAATAGCGATGCCCCCCAAGGACATAATATTGGCATTAATGCCTTGTGCATACATCACCATAAAGGAAACCAAAATCCCCAATGGCAGCGTAATAACGGCAACAAGCGACGATCGGATATGGAATAGAAAAGCCAAACAGACTAAGGAGACGACCGCTAATTCTTCTAGCAATTTCGTCCAAAGATTTTCAACTGCCCGTTCAATCAGCCCAGAACGGTCATAGACAGGAACGATCTCAACGCCTTCCGGTAACGATTTTTTGAGTGAATCGATTTTTTCTTTGAGGCCTTGAATGGTTTTTTGAGCATTTTCGCCATAGCGCATCACCACGACACCGCCAACCACTTCCCCGTCCCCATTCAGCTCGGCAACCCCTCGACGCATTTGAGGGCCAATATTCACGTCGGCCACATCCCCAATCGTCAGTGGAACGCCCCGTTCATTGGTTCCAAGCGGAATGCTTTGAATATCGGCCACCGATTGAATATAACCCGTTGAGGTCACCATATATTCGGCTTCAGCCATTTCCAACACGGAAGCCCCCATTTCCTTATTGCCCCGTTTGAGCGCTGTTTGAATATGACTTAACGGTATGTTGTAGGCACGCAGTTTATTGGGATCAACTTGTACTTGATACTGCTTAACCATGCCACCGATGGCGGCGACTTCAGAAACACCATCCACGGTTTGCAACTCATATTTCAAAAACCAATCCTGAATGGATCTTAGTTGACTCAAATCATGATTGCCTGTTTTATCCGTTAGGGCATAAATATAAACCCAGCCGACCCCTGTTGCATCGGGTCCTAATTCAGGCCTGGCCGATTCGGGAAGACTGGAAGCTGCCTGGTTCAAATATTCCAGCACACGACTTCTGGCCCAATAGAGATCCGTATCATCATCAAAAATAATGTACACATACGAATCACCAAAGAACGAATAACCCCGCACGGTTTCTGCGCCCGGCACCGACAACATGGCGGTGGTTAACGGAAAGGTGACCTGATCCTGAACCACTTGCGGCGCTTGACCAGGATAGCTGGTTTTCACAATGACTTGGACATCTGATAAATCGGGCAAGGCATCCACAGGGGTATTTTTAACGGCAAACAAACCGCCAAAGGCAATGATAACGGTGACCAAAAGCACTAAAAAGCGATTCACCACCGACCAACGAATAATCGATTCAATCATCACTCACCTCCCATATCATGGCCGGAATGGTCTTGATGTTGAGACGCCATGGCTTGCGATGAAAGATGGGTTATCACTAAATCGTCCCTGACCTCGAATGTAAAGCGGATTTTATCACCGGCTTTTAGCATAGCCAGATCAACCTCTGGGTCTGCCATGAAGTCCATTGTCGCTGCGGCTCTATTCCATTTTTCAATCGGCCCACGGGCAATTGTCAAGACACGACTGTTCACATCAATTGCCTCAATCGTGCCATCAACGGTCGCCGTAGGAAAAGTGGCTTCGGCAAGTAGACGTATTGCACTCACAACATATTGCCCCTGTTCTGTTTTGGTGATTTGAAAGCTGATGGTTTGCCCTTTTGCGAGTGCTTTGAGGTCAACCTGTTCATCGACACTAAAGTCCATTGTCATCTCAGGCCAATCCCATTCTGGTACAGGCTCATGCGTCATATTGAGCATCCGGTGTTCGACCATGATGCTGTTGACCTTGCCTTCAGCCCATACCGATTCCGGCATCGTTTGAGGTGCCATACGCTTAAAATCAGAAGTTTTACTGGATTCAGAGTCGATCAAAAAGTGTGCCGATGTGACAATCCTTTCCCCTTCATTGAGACCTTCTAAAATCTCTATGCTTTGACTGCCAATATGCCCCAAAGTCACGGCAATGGATTTAAACTGTCCCTCGCCTAAAGCCAAGACAACACGATCTTGTTTGCCTGTGCGAATAACGGCTTCTTTTGGCACTAACACCGTTTTATCTGTTTGATTCAATTGAATGGCGATTTGCGCAAACATATTGGGCTTGAGTTGGTGTTGAGGATTTTTAAATTTTAACCTGATGCGTAAGGTGCGTGTTTTGGGGTTCAGCGTTGGATAAACATAATCGACCTCACCCATCCATTGTTGACCGGGTAAAGACTCTAATGTCATTGCGACCGGCAAACCTTCTTCGATTAAAGCACTATCTCGCTCATAAACTTCTGCTTCCACCCAAACCTGATCCAATTGGCCAATACTCATAAGGGTATTGCCAGGCTTGACATAAAACCCTTCTCTGATTTCAAGTTTATGCACCACGCCCGTTTGAGGCGCATAGAAGGTGATGTTTTGTTGAACCTTTTGGGTGGTTTTCAATTCACGAATAAAGTGATCTGACAATTGCAGAGATTGTAGCCGCTGTTTCGACGCGTTCACTAGAGAACGATTCCCGCGCTTTAAGGCAATTAAAAATTCTTCTTGTGCATTCACCAGTTCTGGCGAATAAAGTGAATAAAGCGGCTGCCCTTTATCAACGCGATTGCCAGCGGTTTTAACGTAAAGTTTGTCAATCCAGCCCGAGACTCTTGGATGGATATGAACCAGTTTATCTTCATCAAACTGAACATATCCGACGGTCACAACCTCTGAAGTCATGGCTTTTAATTCGACTGTGGCCGTTGTGACGCCTAGGTTATTGACAACGGTTGGTGCAATGGAAATGGTTCCAGCGCTCTTTTCTGCGGACGTATTATCTTCTTCGTAAACAGGAACAAGATCCATTCCCATAGGCGATTTTCCTGGTTGGTCTCGACGATAGTTTGCATCCATCGGCGCAACCCAATAAAGCGGTTTCTTTTCTTCCGATTGTGTCTCTGTGCCCCCTAAAACGCCTGTCTTTTGCAGGGCACTTAAACTGAAAGCGCCCAGTAGCGCGCCAATGATCAACATGACGATTGTTTTCATATTAAACATGATTATTCTCCAAAATCTTGTGGGGTTGATGTCTTGCCATCAGCGAAAGCCTGAGTAAAAAAATAATTGATCCGCGCGATGGTTTTTAATGCATCGACATCAATTTTTAATGAAGCAATACGCGCATTGAGTTCCGTAATTCGGGCACCAACCACTTCTGTAAAATCGCCATCATCATGGGTATAGGCAGTGAGTGAAACCTCTGCCTGTTGTCTGGCTTGTTTTAAGAGTTGTGAGCTGTAGCGCTTTTGTCGTTCGGATAGGCGCTGGAGTTGCTGAGTTTCTTTTTGCAAGGCACTTAACATATTTCTCATGAGCAGCAATCGTTCTGTTTTGATTGCATCCGCGTCAGCTACCGATGCAGCCAACTCTCTGTCCTGCAAGTTATCCGTAAAAATTGGCAAATTAAAACTCATACCGATCGAAAGTAAATTGGCTCGATCAATGCCTGATGGGTTATTGCCTCTTATTCCGTAACTCGCATTCAATCCCCATTGGGGCTTATAGCTTTGTTGTGCTAATTCAACCGTTTTCCTTGAAGCTTGGTGTTTGATATCAATTGCTAGGATCGCAGGATGATGTGAAAGAGCTTTAACTTGCGCGTTCTTAGAGCCTTGCATGAGTTCGAATAGACGAGGATTTGATAGATGAATGTCAGGATGCGTTTCTGAAACACGAAAGTTGGCTAGGTTAATATCAAAACCAGAAGGGGTATTCTCATCAGATGATTGCTCAAGGTGGACCCACTCACCCAGTTTTGCCAATGCGGTTTCAAGTTTCTGTTGTTCGACGGTCAATCGATCTTCCAGCTGAATCAACTCCAAGCCTGCACGTATCACATCATATTGTCGAGTTCGACCTCTCACTGATGAATAACTCACCTGGGCAATATCCGTCATTTGTTCAAATAAATCTCGATCATGATTGATTAAATCAATCGTCTCTTGTGCCAAAAAGGCATCTAACCAAAGTTGTGTGACCCGACTTGTTAATTTTGCCTTTCTGTCGGTTCGTAATAATGGGAAAGCCGATGCCTCAACTTGTAATTTTGATTGCTTGATTGCACGGCTATCCCCCCTTGGAAACATTTGAGAGACCCCTACTTGCAGTTGGGTCATATTTTCTTGATTCAAATTGAACGTATCTGTTGGCAAGCTAATCAGACCAACTGAAACCCGGGGATCGGGGAGTGCACTTGCGGCAATACTTCTATTTTCTTTTGCTAACTGTTGGTACTCACTTTGTTGTAGCCATGGGTCATGCTTCAAAGCTAAGTCAATTGCCTTTTGCAAAGAAAGCGTCTCCTGTGCATTCGCTGAAAATGCGAATCCAGTCAGAAGAATGGCAATTAGAGAGTGTCGTGTCATGAAAAATAGGCTTAACATCTCAAATCCTCCTGATGGTCATGAATGAATACATAAAAAGCACTAGACGGGTCATGATAAAAAACATGATCTTTATTTGGAATCCATTTTTGAAGACACTTAATCCTAAGAATAGCTTCCATGATGGTTTGGCGTGTTTTCAAAAAAAAGGCTATGACACCGTTTGAAATTTGTTGGGTTAAGCAGGATGTTCTCATCCAGTAAGACGTTGTTTGTCTCATGGCGAAGCTCCATAATTTTATTTACATTTTAGAGAATAATTGCAATTATTCCCGGTCTTGAGTAAAAAAACTAACTTAACTGAGGGGGACGCTTTTCGTGTGCCAGATCTGTAGACTGGATAGAAGAGATAAACAAGGAAAAAGGGATTGATCTTTTAGGTGCGTGGAATAAGGATTGACTTTCGATAAACGCGACAGATACTGTCGAAAAGTGACACCCAGAATAACATTGACAGTCATCTCCGCAAAAATCGCAAGTGTTTGATAAGGCAGACGTCTGTTCCTCATCACAGCAATCATGAGAGTGCATGGTCGTCATTTGACCTTCATGCTGCTCCGCATTGACGCCTTGTGCCTGCGAATTCCCCTGCTCCATCGCAGCTTGACTCTGCAGACTGAGCATTAAAAGAATGGGAATGAGTATCAATTGATAAAATTTCATTTTTCTACTTTAATAGAAACACATTAAAAACACAAGCGCTATTCTGTAACGCTTAACTG
>CBFHUY010000037.1:0-2927 GCA_965658885.1 Hydrogenovibrio sp. | reverse complement strand
AGGCCTGGTTATTTTAGGAGATAAATGATGGCAAGCCGAAAGCCACAAGACCGGATATCCGATAAATCGGATTTAATCAATTTATTAGATCAACTGTCAAAACAGTCCGATTTTAAGGGAAATGGGCAGAGCGGATGCCCTTTAACTGAAACTCAAGCACAGCAATTGGCAACAAAACTTAAAAAAATTCTTAAGTCACAATTAAATTAAGGAATTTGGAGTCCGGCTTCTACTTTTTGCCTAGCAGCTTCCCCTAATAAGTGTTCAATCAGGGTTAATGCAAAAATAATCGCTGTTCCGGGGCCCTTTGAAGTAAAGATTTGGCCATCAATGACTACTGGTTCGTCAATATAAACCATGCCTTTAGCACTATTTTGGTCGATCGCGCCAGGAAAACTGGTCGCAGTTTTATCATCAAGTAGCCCAGCTTTGGCCAATACTTTTGGTGCGGCGCAAATTGCGCCAACGAATCGACCCGATTCAACAGCCTTTTGTAACATTGTCAGTAGCAAAACACTGTCGCTCAAATAATCAGCTCCAGGCATGCCGCCTGGCAAAACGATTAAATCAAAGTCGATATCTTTGACTTGTGACAATTCTGTTTGGGCGATCAGTTTCACCCCTCGACTGGCCGTAATCGTTAACTGATGGTCTAAGCTAGCGGTCACGACCTCAATGCCGGCACGCACCATTAAGTCAATCAGCGTGACCGCTTCAATTTCTTCACAGCCTTGTGCGAGCGGAACTAAAACACGCTTACGACTCATTTTTTCGCCTGTAATTTTTGACTAAAATACATACCTTTTAATACATTGAGTGCTTCATTGAGCTCAAAATCCTTAGCTAAAATCGCATCAAGTTCTTCATCGATAATCCGCTTTTTCGCTTTTTGCTGCTCAACATCATCTTTGCCGTCTAAGTGGCCTGTCAGGTCTTTTTCTTTGATACGCTCAAATTCTTCAATTTTAAGCTTTTCTATTTTAACTTGATCTATTTTGATGTCAGGGATGATACCTTCCGCCTGAATAGAACGTCCCGAAGGGGTGTAATATCGTGCCGTCGTAACCTTAATGGCACCGCCATTATTGAGGGGTAATAGGGTTTGGACAGATCCTTTACCAAAACTATTCCGACCCAGAATTAATGCACGTTGCTGATCTTGCAAGGCACCTGAAACGATTTCAGAAGCAGATGCAGACCCTTCGTTGATTAAGACGACTATTGGTTTGCCATCTAAAACATCACCTGCTTCAGCCTCAAAACGCATTTCCGAATTCTTGACACGACCTTTTGTATAAACAATCATACCTTCATTCAAAAATGCATCTGTAACCTGAACAGCAGCTCTTAAAACGCCGCCAGGGTTATTGCGTAGATCCAATACCAAACCATTCAGAGGCCCTTTGTTTTCGGTCTCTAGGGTCTTAATCGTCGAGACGAGATCTTCCCCCGTCCGTAATTGGAATTGGCTAACGCGGACGTAACCCATGCCTTCTTTAAGTAATTTCCCTTTAACACTGTTAACTTTTATAATGGCCCTTACCAGCGTTTTAACGAGTGGTTTCTCTTCACCTTCACGAATCAGGGTCAACTTAATTTCAGTGCCCGGCTTCCCTCTCATCAGTTTGACCGCATCAGATAAACTTTTGCCTTTGACAGGATGGTCATCAAGCTTAATAATCAAATCACCAGCTTGTATACCCGCCTTTTTCGCAGGGGTATCATCAATAGGGGAAATGACTTTAACAAAACCGTCTTCCATGCCAACTTCCATTCCCAAGCCACCAAATTCACCCGTGGTGTGTTCTTCCATTTTTTTGTAATTGTTGGGTGGCAAATAAGCAGAATGTGGATCCAGGCTGGATAACATGCCACTAATAGCGCCCTCCAGCAAATCTTTGTCTTCTACCTCTTCAACATAATCGGTTGAAATACGATTAAAGACCTCAACAAATGCTTGAAGCTCTTCGAGTGGAAGCGATATTTGCTTCTGAAGCGCTGGTACCTTCTCTGTTTCTTCAGCTAATACATTCGTTCCTACAACGATCATCGCGCCAAATAAAGCGCCAAACGTCATCCAAATACTTTTTTTTGCCCAAGTTAACTTCACAGACCACTCCATGGCTAATTTTCATTTTAAACTGAATAACGCACATTATAATTTAACTTTAAGTGACATTAGGGAAGTATTTAATTAGAATTAGCATTAGTATTTAAACAATTGATAATATATTTATTTTACTTGGTGAATTCGCAATGAATGAAGTTAACCCGCTAACGATTAAAGAAGAAAATATTGAGAAAGCATCCAAAGCTCTTAAAGCGATGGGGCACCCACTTCGGCTAAAGATTTTATGTGTACTGGGTGATAATGAACTCCCAGTTATGGACATTGTCTCCCGTGTCGGAACGACTCAAAGTAATATTTCACAGCACATTGATATTTTAAGAGAAAAAGAAATAATCGTTTCAAGAAGAGACGGTAGTAAGATTTTGTGTAAAGTGAGAGATCCTCAAATACTAAATTTACTAGAAGCAATGCAAAATACATTCTGTCCAGTTTAGAAGCAATTGGGTTTAACCAGCTAACATACGCACTTCAAATTGAGTACGGTCAGCGTTGAGTAAATTATTGACTGTATTATTTGAAGTGATTTGATTAACCGATTTTTGATTAGACTGTTGCTGATCAGATTCGGTTAATTGATTGGTTTTTTCATCTGAACTTGTGCTATCCGAATTCTTCGTAGAAGATAATTCAGATCTTGCTTGCGCTGCCATACTCGCTGCAGCCTGAGCGACTTTATAGTCTTGAGATGAAGGCTCTGATGGCGCTAAAGCAGCTGCTTGTACTTGCTGCGCTTTCACTAAAGTTGCTTCAGGATCACCAGAAACGGGACTGGTATCTATGCTGACCTCACCACCAA
>CBFHUY010000036.1:0-14817 GCA_965658885.1 Hydrogenovibrio sp. | reverse complement strand
AATTCGGCCTTTTTAGGGCTTTTAAAGGTTGATACCTTTAGGGGTTGAAATGCTGTCATAATCCGATCCTTGTTTATCAGTATAGGCTATTTTAGCAAATAGCCTGTTAGACAGGGTGTCATTTGCTTGACCTTGCAAACAAACTTCATTATTCTTAGCGGTTGGTCAATCAAATTGGAAAGTGAATATGATGAACAATAAAGCAGTGATACTTGGTGGAACGGGGTTTATTGGGCGTGCCGTGGTGAATGAATTATCTAAGCATGGATATGAAGTCAGCGTTGTGGTGCGCCGCCCGGAACGTTTTAGAGATTATTTATTGTTCCCAAATACGAAGCTGGTTCAGATGGATGATTTGTTGTCCTCTGAAACGTTGGCAAAGGCGTTTAAAAATGTTGGATTGGTGGTGAATTGCTTAGCCGATTTAACACTGAAAACAGAAGCGGTTGATGAAGATGATTATGTTGCGGTGCATCAGCAGATTAAAAAAGCGGCTGAAACGGCGCATGTGAAACGTGTCATTTCGCTATCTCAGATCGGCGCGGATGCTGGTAATGCGACCAATCAATGGGGATACCACCTAGGCGAAGCCGATGCGATTATGCATACGATTGCGACAGCTCAGACCACTATTTTGCGCGCTGGGGTTTTATTGGGAGCGAATGATGAAGTGGTTTCTTGTTTCAAACGTCAATTAGAGTTAATGCCCGTGTTGCCGGTAGCCAATAGTGGAAAACAGGTTCAGCCTTTGGCAATACAAGATTTTGCCAAAGCAGTGGTCGCTTGTATTGATAATGTGGATGCTTTTGGCAAAAAAATATCGGTTGTCGGTGAAGAGCGAATGACATTAAAAGAACTGGCCCATCGCGTCAAGGAAATGATGGAGAAAGAGGATGCCGTTGTTTTTCCGATGTGTCGCCTGAATGCAAGGTTTATGAGTTTTTTAGGTGCACTGGCGCCGATTAAGTCGGTTTCTAGCGTTCAAATGTCGTTATTACAGACAGACTTGATTTCTGATACCGACTTTTCCAGCCAATTTGGTTTTGAGCCGATGAGTGTTGAGCAAGCTTTGGCAACCTATGTGTTAACGACGCATCAACGTGAACGTTATAATCAATTTCGTCAAGCAGCAGGTCGCAATTTAGAAGAGTTGGCCTGAAACGATTGCAAAATAATCGTTTGTAGCAGAGTGCAAAACCGTCTTTTTAGACGGTTTTTTTAGTTTATGATGATATTAAACTAAGCTTACGAAAGGAGCCCACTATGAAAACCTATTTGGTTGGCGGCGCGGTGAGAGATCAATTGCTCGGGATGGCGGTTTATGATCGAGATTGGGTGGTGGTTGGTGCGACCCCCGAACAATTGCTGGCACAAGGCTTTCGTCAAGTGGGTAAAGAGTTTCCCGTGTTCTTGCACCCCGAGACCCAAGAAGAATATGCGCTGGCTCGAACAGAGCGTAAGTCCGGTTTGGGCTATCATGGGTTTGATGTGCAGTTTGATCCCGGTATTACGTTGGAAGCCGACTTGTCTCGGCGAGACTTAACGATTAATGCCATGGCTGAAGATGAACAAGGCAATCTTGTTGACCCTTATGGTGGTCAGCAAGACTTGGCGGCAAAAAAGTTGCGCCATGTTTCAGATGCGTTTAGTGAAGATCCTTTAAGGGTATTACGGGTTTGTCGATTTGCTGCGAAATTAGCCCCTTTTGGGTTCTCAGTAGCGAATGAAACCCATCAATTAATGTGCGATATGGTTAACTCAGGTGAGTTGTCAGCGCTCACGCCAGAGAGAGTCTGGCAAGAAGTGGTTAAAGCATTGCAAACCGATATGCCAAGCCAATTTTTCGCTCGGTTAGATTCGGTTGGTGCCTTGTCAGAGCTCTTTCCCGAATTGGCGGCTTTAAAAGGAGTTGAGCAGCCTGTTCAATATCATCCAGAAGGGGATGTTTGGGTTCACAGTTTAATGGTGTTGGATGCAGCAGCAAAATTATCAGATGCGGGGATGGTTCGTTGGGCAGCGTTAATGCATGATCTCGGCAAAGGCGTCACCCCCTCAACACTATGGCCAAAGCATGCAGGTCACGAACAGGCCGGTTTGCCGCTGGTTTCGGCTTTGGCAGAACGGTATCGTATTCCGAAAAAATGGCAAGTGTTTGCCGAGCAGGTAACGGCTTACCACGGTTTGATTCACCAAGGACTCAATTCAGAAGGTCGGCCTCATCTGAAAGCCAGTACGATGCTGAAAGTTTTAAAGGCTTGTCATGCATTGAAAGACCCAAAAACGTTTGCATTATTATTAATCGCCTGTGAGGCAGATGCCAAGGGACGACTGGGGTTTGAACACACGCCTTATCCGCAAAGAGGCTTCTGGTTAGCGGTTGCGGACATTGCCAATCATGTCGACCGAAAAGCGGTTTTGGCGCAAGGGCTTTCAGGGCCCGCCATTGGCGAAGCCATAGAGCAAGCTCGTTTGCAATTGGTCAAAGACTTTTTGGTGAAATATCGATAAATCAGCCTAAACTGACCAGGCCTGGTTATTTTTACAAGGATTCGCATGGAACAGAAGATGAGATTAACACGTTGGGCAACCTATGTATCGGTTGCAGTGGCGGTGACGCTATTGACGGTTAAGTCCTATGCTTGGTGGACAACAGGGTCGGTTGGGGTGATGGCATCGATGCTGGATTCGGCAATGGATGTGATTGCGTCGGTCATGATCTTATTGGCGGTACGCATTGCCCAAATTCCTGCTGACAGTGAACATCGATTGGGGCATGGCAAGGCTGAGCCCCTCGCGTCGCTTGCGCAGAGTGTTTTTATCGCTGGATCGGCCTTCTATTTGATTGTGCATGCTTTGGAAAGACTGGTGTACCCTGTGGCAATGAGCCAACCTGAAACCGGGGTCATGGTGATGTTATTTTCGATGGTACTGACGCTGATGCTGGTCGCTTTTCAACGGTATGTCATTCGGCAAACGGCTTCAACCGCAATCAAGGCGGATTCATTACATTATTTGTCAGATTTGGGAGCGAACTTTGCCGTCATGATCGGGTTGTTACTAGCCGCTTTTGTTTGGCTGGATGCGTTGCTGGGGATGCTGATTGGTCTGTGGATTGGCTGGGAAGCTCTTAAATTGGCACAGGTGTCTGCGAATCAATTGTTGGATCGTGAATTGCCAGATGACATTCGCCAGGAAATTGCAGAGCAAGTGATGATGCATCCGAAGGTGTCGGGCTTTAATGATTTGCGAACCTTTCAATCGGGTCCGACGATATTTATTCAACTGGATTTAGAGCTGGATGATGATTTTAGTTTATTGCAGTCTCATGCGATTTCAGAAGAGGTTACTGAGACGCTCAAGCAGCGATTTCCAAATGCGGATATTTTAATTCATCAAGAACCGGTGAGTTTGCAAGGGGATCCAGAGCATCATCAATGGGATATGGATACGAAACAAGACGAATTGTCGGATACGACAGCAACGAAGCCTTAGTTTAAATTCGTTTTTTCGTCATACTTTTATCAAAATAAATTGTTTTAATGGGCACGAGTGTCCGGTGCTTGGTGGGTTCTCTTCCGTTAATAAGGTCTTAAAAGGTTAAATTAAAAATGGTTTTTCCCAAAAATATAAAAAAATGGCTGTATCCCCTATTTATTATTGTCGGTGCAATGGGGGTCTTTATGTTTTTAAAAGCCACTAAGCCTGTTGCGCCCCCAGTTGAAATAAAGCAAAAGCGTTGGGCGGTGCAAGCTCAGACACTGACCTTGCAGACATTAGCCCCGATGCATACCTTGTATGGCAAGGTCGAGTCGACAAAAATGATAACGGTTGTGGCTCCAGTATCCGGCGTGGTTGAAAAGTTGCCACTCAAATCGGGTGAGCAGTTTGAACCCGGTGCACTGATCGTGGCGATGGCAGAGACGGATTTGAACTTGCCGTTAGCGATAGCACAAGCGGATGTTGATGACATAGCGCAGCAACTTAAATTAGAAAAGCTGGCATTTGAAAATGATCGGAAACGTCTGGCATTTGAGAAACGATTAATGGCATTAAACAGTCGAGAAGTCGAGCGTAGTAGCAGGTTGCTAAAAAAAGATTTAGCTTCGCAAGCGGCACTGGATCAGGCTAAGGCGATATTGATTCGTCAGGAACAAGTGGTTGCTGCGGCGCAGTTGACGGTAGCACAGCATCAAGCAAAACAATCCCAGTTGGAGGCGCGCTTAGCTAAGGCAGAGGCAACCCTGAAACAGCGCCGAGTGAATTTGGAGCGGGGACAGCTGAAAGCTGAATTTAAAGGGCGTATTGCCGAAGTATTGGTGGCTGAGGGCAGTCATGTGTCTCAAGGTGCTGCTTTATTGCGATTTTATCCGCTCGATAGCTTGGAGTTACGTGCTAAATTGCCGAGTACGGAACGCCGTGCAGTTTACAATAGTTTGCAGTCGAGTCAGCCGATGTATGCGGCGTTTGAGATGCAAGGTCAACACTATCAGTTACCTTTAAGTCGATTAGCAGGAGAGTCTGAAACCAGCGGTGTGGATGCCTTTTTTGCGTTACCTGATGCATTGGGCATTTTACGGCCAGGCGATATGATGGATGTGCAGTTTTATCAGAATCCAGTTCAAAATGTATTTGCCGTGCCGTTAACGGCGGTATATGGAAGGGATCGCGTCTATGTGATTGAACAAGGTCATTTGCAAAAACGTCAAATTAAGGTAATTGGAGAGACCAGGGTTGATGGTGCCATGCATGCCTTATTGCAAGGGGACTTACAGGCGGGGGAGCAGTTGTTAATAACTCACCTGCCAAATGCAATGACCGGTTTAAGCGTGATGGTGATTGAATAATGTCTCAACAAGATACGGAATTAGATCATCAGAGTGTATTGCGCCCTGAATCTCATCAAGGCGATTTCCCCGGTTATCACCCACAGCATCAACGCTTTCAATCGAGAGGGTTTATTGGCCTTTTTGCCCGCCATAAGGTCGCCGCTAACTTGTTAATGCTCATCATGCTTTTAGCCGGTGTGGT
This sequence comes from Hydrogenovibrio sp., assembly GCA_965658885.1. Lineage (GTDB taxonomy): Bacteria > Pseudomonadota > Gammaproteobacteria > Thiomicrospirales > Thiomicrospiraceae > Hydrogenovibrio. The sequence goes on along the minus strand of CBFHUY010000036.1, from coordinate 9,789 downwards.
GGCTTTGCTGAAGTTAAATGTCCAGTTTTTCCCAAATTTCGAGTTGGACTATGCAACGGTTAGAGTGGTTTGGCCTGCCGCCAATGCCGAAGATGTCGAGTCCTCCATTACTGAGCCAGTCGAACGCGTTTTGCGGAACCTAGATAATTTGGATGAAATGACGTCCACTTCCTCCTTGGGGGTGTCCGTCGTGTCTTTGAAGTTTGAGGAAGGCACCAATATGATTGAGGCATTGGATCAAATTAGTCAACGGGTCGGAGAATTAAGAAACTTGCCACAAGATGCCGAGAAACCGGTTATTGAACGCATTGTGCGTTATGAATCGATTGCGCGGGTTTTATTGATTGGTGAGCAAGCAACTTTGGATGAGCTCAGGCCGCTCGCTAGGCATTTTGAAAGGGATTTGTTGGATGCCGGAATTGATAAAGTCGACTTGAAAGGGTTGCCTGTTGAGGAAATGGCCATTGAAATACCGCAATATCAGCTAGAGACTTTAGGCCTTTCTTTTGATGAGATTGGTGCTAAGTTGGCAGGAATGAGCCGGGATTTGCCGATGGGAACGGTAGGCGATGCGGATAATGCACAGGATATGCGCACGATTCAACAGGGTAGAAATGAGCAGGATTTTGCCAATCTTACCATTCAAGTCACCGATACAGAAAAAGTCGAGTTGGCAGATATCGCTCATATTGAAAGGCGCGCTAAAAAGAACGCTGCCAAATTGTTTGTAGAGGGACACCCAGCAATTGAGATGCAACTGATGCGGTCTGAAGCGGGTGATACCTTAGAGTCTTCTGAAATCATGCAGGCTTGGTTGGCCAAAGCGCAACCTCAGTTGCCTGAGGGGGTTCGACTTCAGGTCTATAACGAAACTTGGTCATTAGTGAATCAGCGGATTATGTTGTTGGTCAACAATGGGATTGGCGGATTGATTCTCGTCGTGCTGATTTTATATTTGTTTATGAATGGGCGAGTTGCTTTTTGGGTGGCCGTTGGTATTCCAGTGTCGTTTATGGCAACTTTAATGATTATGTATCTTGCCGGGGGCAGTATTAATATGATCAGCTTGTTTGGGTTGATTATGGCGCTGGGGATTATTGTTGATGATGCAATTGTGGTGGGAGAAGATGCGTTAGCGCATCATGAAATGGGGGAACCCGCTTTGGAAGCCGCAGAAGGCGGCGCACATCGTATGCTCGCGCCCGTAACGGCCTCTTCGATTACGACGATTGGTGCTTTTTTGCCCTTGATGATGATTGGTAATGAAATGGGCAATATTTTGTTTGCCATCCCACTGGTCATTATTTCGGTTATTTTTGCATCCTTGATTGAAAGCTTTGTTATTTTGCCGGGTCACTTACGTAACGCGCTAAAAAAGGTTGAACCTCCCAAGGAAGGCAGTTTGCGTAATCGATTGGATAGCGCGATTGATCATTGGCGAAATGTACAGTTTCGGCGAGTGGTTCGCTGGGTATTAGCCCATAGAGCGATTGCTGTGGCCAGTACACTGGCGGCAATGATTGTCGTGATTGGTCTCTTAGCGGGTGGTCGATTATCTTTTGTATTTTTTCCATCGCCGGAATCGACTCGACTGGTTGCAGAAGCCCGGTTTGTCGCTGGAACGCCCTCTGAAGTGAGTTCGCGATATGTTGAGCATTTATATCAAGCCATGTTAGAAACGGAAGCGGAGTTGGAACCGGGTATTATTGACGTGGCGATTGTTCATTATAACGAAGGGGCGCGTGAACAAGGGGCTAGTTTTAGTAGTATTAACATAGAGTTGATGGAACCTGACGAACGGCAGACGCGTAATGAAGCCTTTATTCGTTTATGGCAACAGAAGGCAGGACGCGTACCAGGGTTAGAAGTGCTCACCATTGAATCGCCTAGAATGGGACCGCCGGGCAGTGATGTGGATGTGCGGATTTGGGGGGCAGAACCAAGAGTGCTTAAGCAAGCAGCGTTAGCACTGCAAGAAGTCTTGAGGCAAATTCCGGGCGTATCTGGTGTTCGGGATGATTTGCCTTATGGACGGGATCAATTGGTTTACGAATTAACGCCAGAAGGTAAGGCGCTTGGGTTGACCTATGCGAGTTTGGCTCAACAATTGTCGGATGCTTATTCTGGTCGCTTGGTTCAAATCTTTACAGATGAAGAAGATGAGGTTGAGGTGCGGTTGCAATTACCTCGCTCAGAGCAGGCAACGTTATCCAGCCTAAGCCGAATGCAAGTGGTTTCTCCTTCTGGAAAACGGGTTCCCTTAAGTTCGGTGGCGACTTGGCATACCCAGCGTGGATTTGATGTGATGCGTCATGTGGATGGCCGTTTGGCCGTGACGGTATTGGGTGAGGTCGATAAGAATTTAAATAATGCGAATCGAATTCTGGAACAACTTAAAGCGACCACGTTAAAGTCGTTGGTTGACGACTATGGCGTTCAATATAGTTTAGAGGGTCAGAATGCACGCCAAGCCGATACCATGGCGGACATGAAAATTGGGTTATTTATTGGCTTGTCCATTATTTATATTGTCTTGGCTTGGGTGTTCGCTTCTTACGCTTGGCCTTTGGTGGTGATGTTGGCCATTCCATTTGGGCTGGTTGGCGCCTTGGCGGGACATTGGCTGCTATCGATTGATATGACGATTTTATCACTGTTCGGTTTCTTTGGGCTGGCGGGGATCGTGGTCAATGATTCCATTATATTGGTGAGCTTTTATAAACGTCTTCGAGAGGAGGGTATGGCTGTGAACCAAGCGTTGGAGGAAGCTTCTGTGCAACGGGTTCGCGCTGTGTTATTAACGTCACTGACAACGATTGCAGGGCTGTTGCCGCTCTTGTTTGAGACCTCACTTCAAGCGCAGTTTTTAATTCCAATGGCGGTGTCGATTGCATTTGGTTTGGCTTTTTCAACCTTGTTAATTTTATTGGTTATCCCTGCTGTATTGTCGTTTTACGAAAAATGGCGTCAGGGAGATGAAACACAAATGGCGAATGGTTCGTGAACGGCGCAATCTGTTTCAGTAACAGTTGCGTTGAACGCGCGTCTTAAAAATTTTATCTGTTTGTCATCTTAAACAAATAAAGTGGTCAAAGCAGGTCTTTATCAGCTTTTAGCGGAAAACGGCAACAATGTAAAGCCGTTAAGTTGATGATGGATGAATAAGAAAACTTGATGATTGGATGAATTTAAGAGAGAATAAGCGTCCAAATTTAACCTTTTTCCGTTTTTATTAACAATAAAAAGACGCTAAAACGTGAAAAAAATATCCGAATTTTTTATAACTTGAGGGAAGTTGCTAATGCCAACTCGTAGAGAACTTGCAAATGCAATTCGTGCTTTGAGCATGGATGCAGTCCAAAAAGCCAAATCTGGTCACCCAGGCGCCCCAATGGGGATGGCAGATATTGCTGAAGTTTTATGGAATGATCATATGAAATTCAATCCAACCAATGCCAATTGGGCGGATCGTGATCGTTTTGTATTATCAAATGGTCATGGGTCAATGTTGATTTATTCACTGTTGCACCTTACCGGATTTGATCTCAGCATAGAAGACATTAAGAGTTTCCGTCAATTGCATGCTAAGACGGCAGGTCACCCTGAGTATGGTTATGCCGATGGGATTGAAACCACGACAGGACCTTTAGGGCAAGGGATTACCAATGCGGTCGGGATGGCAATTGCTGAACGGACTCTAGCAGCACAATTTAACAAACAAAATCATGACATCGTCAACCACTACACCTATGTGTTTATGGGCGATGGTTGTTTAATGGAAGGTTTGTCTCATGAAGCAGCCGCTATGGCCGGTACGCTGGGTCTTGGTAAGTTAATCGCCTTCTGGGATGATAATGATATTTCGATTGACGGTCACATTGGTGATTGGATGGAACGTGATGTCGCAGGGCGTTTCGAATCTTATGATTGGCAGGTGATTCGTGATGTTGACGGTCACGATGCCGAAGCGGTCGATAAAGCGATCCGTGAAGCAAAATCGGTTAATGATAAGCCGACTTTGATCTGTACCCGCACGACAATTGGGTTTGGTTCACCAAACTTGTGTGGAACGCATGATTGTCATGGCGCACCACTAGGTGATGAGGAAATTAAATTGACTCGTGAAAACCTAGGTTGGAATCATGAGCCGTTTGTGGTGCCTGAAGAAATCTATGAAGGATGGGACCACAAGTCTAAAGGGGCGCAAGAAGAAGCGGACTGGAATCAGAAGTTTGAAGCTTATCGTGCAGAGTTTCCTGAAGAAGCGGCTGAATTTGAACGTCGTATGGCAGGTGACCTACCGGCTAACTTTGAAGTGGAAATGGATAATTTTATCGCCAAAACGCAAGCGGATATGCCAAATATCGCTTCTCGTAAAGCTTCTCAAAACGCAATTGAAGCCATGGGACCACTATTACCAGAAATGTTTGGTGGTTCAGCTGACTTAACCGGTTCTAACCTAACGAACTGGTCAGGAACTGTCAAAGTAACGCCCGCTAATGCAAATGGTAACTACCTATCATGGGGTGTTCGTGAATTCGGTATGGCACACATGATGAACGGTATGGTTCTTCATGGTGGCTTCAAAGTTTATGGCGCAACCTTCTTTATGTTTATGGAATTCATGCGTAATGCGTTACGTATGTCAGCCTTAATGAAGATCGGCACCATCTATGTTTATACTCATGATTCAATTGGTTTGGGTGAAGATGGACCAACGCATCAGCCTGTTGAACAGTTAGCAACCATGCGTGTGATTCCAAACTTCCAGACCTGGCGTGGTTGTGATGCCATTGAGTCTGCCGTATCTTGGAAAGTGGCCATGATGCGTGGGAATGCTCCGACAGCATTGGTCTTTTCTCGTCAAAACCTGACACCGATGGAAAGAACGGCTGAGCAAGTTAAGAATATCGAGAAAGGTGGTTATGTTCTTAAAGATTGTAACGGCACGCCAGATATTATCTTAATTGCGACTGGTTCAGAAGTTGGTTTGGCAGTCGATGCAGCGGCCGCAATGGATGCAAATGTCCGTGTGGTTTCTATGCCGTCTACTTGTGCGTTTGATACGCAAGATCAAGCTTATAAAGATTCCGTATTGATCCCAGGCGTGAAGCGCGTTGCGATTGAAGCAGGTGTGGCGCAGTCATGGTATAAGTATGTTGGAACCGATGGCGACGTTGTTTGTATGTCTTCATTTGGTGAATCAGCACCTGCTGGCGAATTATTTAAAGAATTCGGCTTCACTGTTGACAACGTTGTGGCAACTGCAAACGCGGTATTAGGCAAGTAATTAAATTTTTATGAATTGCCAGGCCTGGTCGTTTCAGGGCTGGTTTTTATTGTTTAGGAGAAAATAATATGACAATTAAAGTAGGTATTAACGGTTTTGGTCGTATCGGACGTATGGCTTTCCGTGCTGCAGCAAAAGATTTTAAAAACATTGAAGTTGTTGCAATCAATGACTTGCTTGATCCTGAATACTTAGCGTATATGCTGAAGTATGATTCTGTTCACGGTCGCTTTGATGGGACGGTAGAAGTTAAAGACGGTAATCTAATTGTTAACGGTAAGACTATCCGTATTACGGCTGAGCGTAACCCTGCTGACCTAGCTTGGTCTGATGTTGGTGCTGATCTTGTAATCGAATGTACTGGTTTCTTCTTGACTGAAGAATCTTGTCAAGCGCATTTAGATGCGGGTGCGAAGAAAGTGGTTCAATCAGCGCCTTCTAAAGATGCAACCCCTATGTTTGTTTATGGTGTTAACCATAACGAATATGCGGGTCAAGCCATTGTTTCTGCTGCATCATGCACGACAAACGGTTTAGCGCCTGTTGCTAAAGTTCTGAATGATAACTTCGGAATTAAGCGTGGTCTAATGACAACCGTTCATGCGGCAACTGCTACTCAAAAAACTGTTGATGGTCCTTCTATGAAAGATTGGCGCGGTGGTCGTGGTATTCTTGAGAATATCATTCCATCTTCAACGGGTGCTGCAAAAGCAGTTGGTAAAGTGCTGCCTGCACTGAATGGTAAATTAACAGGTATGGCTTTCCGTGTACCGACTTCTGATGTGTCTGTTGTTGATTTAACTGTTGAGCTAGAAAAAGAAGCATCAATGGAAGAAATCTGCGCAGCAATGAAAGCAGCTTCAGAAGGTGAAATGGCTGGTGTTCTAGGCTATACCGAAGAAGCCAATGTTTCAACTGACTTCCGTGGTGATTCTCACCCTTCAATCTTTGATGCAAAAGCGGGTATCGCACTCGATCCTACTTTTGTTAAGATCGTTGCTTGGTATGACAATGAATATGGCTATACTTGCAACATGATGCGTGTTGTTGAGCACGTTGGTAAATAATTCTGTTGCTTCTCATTTTTTGAGAAGACGCTGAATTTTTCATTTGGAGGCTTGTCTTAGCCTCCAAATGGATTTTCTTATCCGTATTTCACGAAGTACTGAAAAGAAAATTTTATTTTTCTGCACTGGTTCAGTGTTTTTTAAACTTTAAAGGGGACTCAATATGTCTGTTATTAAAATGTCAGATTTAGACTTGGCTGGTAAGCGCGTTCTAATCCGTGAAGATTTGAATGTACCTGTTAAAGATGGAAAGGTAACATCTGATGCACGTATTCGTGCGTCTTTACCTACCATTAAAATGGCCGCTGAAGCCGGTGCTAAGGTTATGCTAATGTCTCACCTGGGTCGCCCAACAGAAGGCAATTATGAAGAAGTCTTTTCTTTAGCGCCTGTTGCAGCAAATTTAAGTGAAAAGCTTGGAAAAGAAGTGCGTGTGATTAAGGATTACCTAGATGGAAAATTTGAAGTCGCAGAAGGGGAAGTTGTTTTACTGGAAAACGTTCGCTTTAATGTCGGTGAAAAGAAGAATGATGAAACCCTTTCTAAGCAATATGCAGCGCTTTGTGATGTGTATGTAATGGATGCATTCGGTACAGCGCACCGAGCACAAGCTTCAACTCATGGTGCTGGCGCGTTTGCGGACACGGCTTGTGCAGGTCCTTTATTGGCGGCTGAATTAGATGCGCTAGGTAAGGCTTTAAACAATCCTGCTCGCCCAATGGTTGCGATTGTTGGTGGTTCTAAAGTTTCAACTAAGCTAACGGTGCTAGAATCCCTTTCTGAGAAAGTGGATCAACTCGTTGTGGGTGGTGGTATCGCCAACACCTTTATCGAAGCAGCCGGACACAATGTTGGTAAGTCGTTATCTGAATCAGACTTAGTACCCACTTGTAAGAAACTAAACGAAATTATGGAAGCACGTGGTGCAGCGATTCCACTAGCATCTGATGTGGTTTGTGGTAAAGAGTTCTCTGAGTCTGCCGCAGCAGAGACAAAAAATGTTTCAGAAGTCGCTGATGACGATATGATTTTTGATATTGGTCCAGATTCTGCAGCTGAATTGGCCGCTATTATTAAAAATGCTGGAACGGTTGTTTGGAACGGTCCTGTTGGGGTGTTTGAATTCGATCAGTTCGGCGGCGGCACCAAAGCAATTTCTATGGCAATTGCAGAATCAAGTGCTTTTTCAATTGCCGGTGGTGGTGACACGCTTGCCGCAATCGACAAATATGATATCGCTGACAAGGTTTCTTACATTTCAACAGGTGGTGGGGCTTTCTTGGAGTTTTTAGAAGGGAAAACCTTACCTGCTGTTGAGATGCTTGAAAAAGCCGCAGCAAAATAAAACGCAAATAAGAGGGTCAGGTAATGTAGATTGCCTGACCTTTTAAATTTTTTAATACTATGTGAAAAGGGCGGTTTGAAAGAGTAAAGGATGCCTCGGTAAATGAATTTGAGTTGGAATTTATTTTGCGAGACGTCTTGCTTTCTATCGCTAAAACTTAAAAGGTCAAAAAAATAACATGCCATCAGGTTTAAGAAGAACAAAAATTGTTGCTACTTTAGGTCCCGCTACCGATAGAGAAGGGGAACTGGAAAGAATTATTCAAGAAGGTGTTGATGTCGTTCGCATCAATATGTCGCATGGCAACCCAGAAGAACATATTGCAAGAGCAAGTCAAGTTAGAGAAATTGCTGCAAAACTCGATAGAGAGGTTGGGGTTTTGGTCGATTTGCAAGGGCCAAAAATTCGAATTGCACGCTTTGCGGATGACAGTATATTTTTGGTAAAAGGTGATAAGTTTGCATTGGACAACAATGTTGATCCTTTAGCCGGTAATCAGAACGAAGTGGGCTTGACCTACAAGAGCCTACCTTATGACGTAAAGGCCGGGAATCGCTTATTGCTAGATGATGGTCGCGTGGTCCTAGATGTCGATGAAGTTGTCGGAGAACGCGTTATTTGTACCGTGGTTGTTGGCGGCAAATTATCGAACAACAAAGGTATTAACTTGCAGGGTGGTGGTTTATCTGCAGCAGCATTGACCGAGAAAGATAAAGAAGATATCTTAACGGCTGCTCAAATCCAGTGTGATTATTTAGCACTTTCATTTCCAAGAAGTGCCGAAGATGTCGAGTATTGTCGTTCCTTAGCGGAAAAAGCCGGATTGGTTTGTAGTATTGTGTCAAAAGTTGAACGTGCCGAAGCTGTGAATGATGATTTCACGCTCGACAGCATTATCCTAGCGTCAGATGTCATTATGATTGCGCGTGGCGATTTAGGGGTTGAAGTGGGCGATGCCCAGCTACCAGCACTACAGAAGAAAATGATTAAACGAGCACGTCAGCTTAATCGTATTACCATTACCGCCACGCAGATGATGGAAACCATGATTGAAAATGCGATTCCGACGCGAGCTGAGGTATTTGATGTTGCCAATGCGGTTATGGATGGAACCGATGCGGTGATGTTGTCAGGTGAAACTGCAACTGGGCATTCTCCCAGTTTGGTCATTAAAACCATGGCTGAAATAGCGAGAGAAGCTGAAAAGTCCAGAAGTACTCGTGAATCAACGCATCGTATTGATGAGTCCTTTACCGCTGTGGATGAAACCATTGCGATGTCAGCCATGTATGCCGCCAACCATTTTGGCGTGACCTGTATCGCAGCCTTGACCGAGTCGGGTAACACGCCATTACTGATGTCTCGCATCAGTTCCGGTATTCCAATTATTGCCTTGACACCGCATCTGGATACGCGTCGTAAAGTAACGTTATATCGCGGTGTTTATCCGACAACCGTTGACTATACTGGCTTGTCAGATGAGGAAGTTCAAGACCAAATTCTTCTTGAATTAAAGGCAAAAGGCGTGACCAAAGCTGGCGACTTGGTGGTGGTGACACGAGGACAATCACGTGGCTTGATGGGCGGAACCAATCAAATGGAAATTGTTAAGGTTCCTTAACAATTTAGAGATTCCAAAGAGAAACTGTTTTCAGTCAGTTATCTTTGCAGAATGTTTGAGCAGCAGTTGAATCAGTCATTGAATTGGTCGAAACTGAAACGATTTTTATTTTTAAACTAATAGAGGAGTCACGCAAATGGCGATGATTACACTTCGTGAATTAATGGACTACGCAGCAGAAAATAATTTTGGTATGCCTGCGTTTAACGTAAACAATATGGAACAAGTTCGTGCAATCATGCGCGCTGCTGACGCTGTAGATTCTCCAGTAATCCTTCAGGGTTCTGCTGGTGCACGTAAGTACGCTGGTGAGCCAATGCTGCGTCACATGATCGCTGCTGCGGTTGAAATGTTCCCTAACGTTCCTGTTGTAATGCACCAGGATCACGGTTCTGACGTTGGCGTATGTCTACGTGCAATCCAGTCTGGTTTTACATCAGTAATGATGGATGGTTCGTTAGAAGCA
>CBFHUY010000035.1:0-14955 GCA_965658885.1 Hydrogenovibrio sp. | reverse complement strand
AAAGATATGCGTGCGATGCCAGATGCGATTTTTATTATTGATACCGGTAATGAAAAAATCGCCATTCAGGAAGCAAAAAACCTAGGCATTCCGGTTGTTGGTGTTGTAGATACGAATAATGATCCAAGCGCAATTGATTACGTTATTCCTGGAAATGATGATGCTGTTCGTGCAGTTTCACTTTACCTAGCGGCTGCTGCAGATGCTGTCAATGAAGGTAAGGGGTCGATTACGACCGCTGCTGACAGTGATGAGTTTGTGGAAGAAAAAGCAGAAGCTTAAACTTTCCCGTTTTAAGGTATAAAACACCCAGGCCTGGTTGTTTTTACTTCACAGCAGAATATTGTGAGGTTTGAACGCTGGGCTTTTCAATTTTGATTAGTATTAATATTTGAGGTTTGAATATGGCAGTTACAGCATCAATGGTAAAACAATTGCGTGAAATGACAGGCGCAGGGATGATGGATTGTAAAAAAGCTCTCGGTGAAACCGATGGCAATATGGATGATGCAGTTGAATTTCTTCGTAAAAAAGGGATGGCTGGCGCTGATAAAAAAGCGGGTAGAACGGCTGCTGAAGGCGTTGTAGCGATCGCGATTGCGGATGACAAGAAAAAAGCCGCTATCGTTGAAGTGAATTGTGAAACCGATTTTGTTGCCAAAGGCGATGAGTTTAAGACGTTTGCCGACGAAGTGGCTCAAATCGTTCTAAATACGGGTTGCGTCGATGTTGAAGCGGTTTTGACTGAAAAAATGGCTAATGGTCAAACGATTGATGAAAGACGTCGTGAAATGGTTGGTAAGATCGGTGAAAATATGGCTATCCGTCGTGCAGAGTTGGTTGAGACTTCAGGTCAAATCGGTCAATATCAGCATGGTGAAAAAATCGGTGTTGTCGTTGCGATGGACGGTGGCGATGATGCGTTGATTCGTGATGTAGCCATGCATGTTGCTGCGGCTAAGCCTTCTGCAATTTCTGCAGACGATGTTGATCAAGAAATGGTCGAAAAAGAACGTAAATTCCAAATTGAACAAGCTCAGGATTCTGGTAAGCCAGCTGAAATCATTGAAAAAATGATTGAAGGTCGTATGCGTAAGTATCTTCAAGAAATTACGTTGCTTGGACAGGCGTTTGTTAAAGACCCAGATCAAACTGTTGAAAAATTGTTAAAAGCGTCAGGCGCGACAGTTGATAACTTTGTCCGCTTAGAGGTTGGTGAAGGGATTGAAATCGAACAAACTAACTTTGCTGATGAAGTTGCAGCAGCTGCAGCGGCAGTGAAAGGTTAAGGGTTTGGTTTCAAGTGCGTTCTTAGAGGAACGGCCTTGATGAAATCGAAAGAAAGCCATGATAGTTATCCTATCGTGGCTTTTTTTTAACTAAAAAAGAGAATAACAGCAGGGTTTAGTTCAATTTGATGGTATGGTTCTATTTGAATTGAATGATCGGTTACAGAAGGTGGTCAAAATGGCATTAAAATATCGTCGAGTATTACTGAAGTTTAGTGGAGAAGCTTTAATGGGGCCAGGGGATTTTGGTCTGGATGCCGCAACACTTCGCAAAGTGGTTTTTGAAGTGAAGGCATTGCATGATTTAGGCGTTGAAGTCGGTCTGGTCGTTGGCGGTGGAAATATCTTTAGAGGGGCTCAAATTCAGGGTGCCGGTATTCAGCGCACAACGGGTGATCACATGGGGATGATGGCAACGGTGATTAATGCCCTAGCTTTACGCGATGTGATTGAAGATATTGGGCTGTCAGCGGTGATATATTCGGCGATGTCAATTGAAGGGGTGTCTCATGGGTTTAATGCTAACCATGTTAAAAAAGGATTAGCGGATGGGCAAATTGCCATTTTTGCTGCGGGTACTGGCAGTCCTTTTTTCACAACGGATACGGCAGCGGCACTCAGAGGCATTGAAATAGATGCGGATATTGTCCTAAAGGCCACAAAGGTAGATGGTATTTATACGGCTGATCCTTCCAAGGATGCTAATGCCACCCGGTTGGTTGAGTTAAGTTATGATGATGTCATTCAGAAGAATTTACAGGTGATGGATATGACGGCGTTTGTACTGTGTCGGGATCACAAGATGCCGATTCGAGTTTTTGATATGTTCAAAAAGGACGCGGTTATCCGAATTGTTCAAGGTGAAGATGAAGGCACATTGGTGCATTAATTGAAAGCTAAGGAAAAAAAGAAATGTTAGAAACCATATTTGAAGATGCTGCGAGCCGAATGCATAAATCGGTTGAAAATTTAGAGTCTAATTTTGCCAAAATTCGTACTGGACGTGCGCACCCGAGTATTTTGGATTCCATTAAGGTTGATTATTACGGTTCGGATGTGCCGATTAGCCAGGTGGCCAATATCAATGTTGAGGATGCTCGGACATTAACGGTTCAGCCATGGGAGCACTCAATGGTCTCCGTTGTAGAAAAGGCGATAATGACGTCTGACTTAGGGGTAAACCCGGTGACAAACGGTAATTTAATGCGAATTCCCATGCCGCCTTTGACTGAAGAGCGTCGTAAGGAGTTTATTAAATTAGCACGCGCTGAAGCTGAGCAAACTAAGGTTGCGATTCGGAATATCCGTCGTGATGCGAATGCTGATTTTAAAGGTTTAAACAAAGATAAAGACATTACCGATGATGAATTACGTCAGGCAGAAGATCGTATTCAGAAAGTCACTGATACGCATGTTTCTGAGGTAGATCAAATGCTTAAAGTCAAAGAAGAAAGTTTGATGGAAATTTAAGCTGAAATTGTTTTGTTTTTGCGGCATAATTACGGGTTATGTCGTCATCTTCAGGATGGTTTTCTTGAAGAGATAACGGCCTTTCATGGCACTTGCTTTGAGAGGCCGTTTTTGTTTGTTTTGTTTTAAGAATCTGGACTTTAGAGTCAGCGTCACTTGTCACTTAAAAGTGAACGTTTTTAGCGTTATTAGGAAAATTTTTTGAGTCAAAAAAACGGTTCTACCATTCCCAAGCACCTCGCCATTATTATGGATGGTAATGGTCGTTGGGCAAAAAAACGGTTTTTGCCCCGTTTTGTCGGTCATAAAAAAGGCTTAAATTCGGTAAAACGGATTGTGAGCTATTGTGCCGAAATTGGGGTTGGTTCCTTAACCTTATTTGCCTTTAGTACAGAGAATTGGAAGCGTCCAAAGGACGAAGTCAATAAACTCATGGGCTTGTTTTTGAGTGCTTTGCAAAAAGAAGTGGTTAAGCTTAATGAGAATAATGTGCAACTCAAAATTGTGGGTGAGCGAAGCGCTTTTTCTGAAGAGCTGCAACAATATATTGCTCAGGCTGAGTCCTTAACCGCAGACAACACGGGGCTCATTTTGAATATTGCGGCCAACTATGGTGGGCGTTTGGATATTGTCAATGCCGTTAAACAATGGCAGTTGACACATCCAGATGCATCAATTGATTCACTCACCCCCGAGGATTTGAATCAGCACCTCGCTTTGTCTGAGCAGCCCGAACCTGATTTATTGATTCGTACTGGCGGTGAGCAGCGCATTAGTAATTTTTTAATTTGGCAAATGGCTTATACCGAGTTTTATTTTACAGAAACACTTTGGCCAGATTTTGACGAGCGTCAGTTGGATTTGGCAATTGAGTCTTTCCAACAACGAGAAAGGCGTTTTGGTAAAACCAGTGAGCAGGTTTCGAAATGTTAATTCAGAGAGTGATCACTGCTATTTTATTGGTGTTGCTGATGTCAGGCTTGCTTTTGTTAAAAAGTGACCAGGCCTGGTTGTTTTTTACGGTCATGACAACATTGCTTGCTGCCTGGGAATGGAGTGGTTTTTGCCGTTTAGAAAGTCCGCTTTCCCGTTGGGGGTTTGCGGTGATCATTGCCGTTTTGTCTGCGTTATCCATTCAGTTTGCTTCGTTACAGTCTCTTGTTTCTATGACGTTAATGGTGATGGTGGTCATGGTGATTTCGGTGGTTCAATATCAGCGTTCTCAAGGGCAAATCCAAATTAAGTCGCCGGCATTGGTGCTTGGGTTAGGGGCATTAGTCTTAATTAACTTTGCAACCGCTTTTATGTGGTTTGTCGGTTCGTTTGAGCCGAGTTGGGTTTTATTAAGTTTAATGACTATTTGGGCGGTAGATACGGGCGCCTATTTTTCAGGCCGTCGTTTTGGTAAACGTAAGTTAGCAGCCTATGTGAGTCCCGGGAAAAGTTGGGAAGGGGTTTACGGTGGTGCTATTTTTGCGTTTTTGGTCGCGTGGTTTGGCTTAAATTATTTACAGCCCGCGTTGCTTTATTCAAATGAGGCGGTGGCGCTCCTGTTTACGTTCGTTGCGATTTTCTCGATTTTTGGTGATTTGTTTGAAAGTTTACTGAAACGTCAAGTGGGTTTAAAAGACAGTAGCCAACTCTTACCCGGTCATGGCGGCATATTAGATCGTGTCGATAGTTTATTAATTGCGGTTCCAATGTTTTATTTTATTTGGAAGGGCATTGTTGTATGACAATTGTTTGGTCCCTTCTTGGGTTTGTGATTGCGCTAGGGGTATTGGTGACCATCCATGAATGGGGTCACTTTATAACGGCTCGCTTGTTTAATATTAAGGTGACGCATTTTTCCATTGGATTTGGTAAAGTCCTTTTTGCGCAACAGCGTGGTGAAACGCGTTATCAGTTGGCTATGATTCCATTAGGTGGCTATGTGCGTTTCGTGGACGAACGTGAAGGTGAGGTGGCCGTAGAAGATTTGCCAAGAGCCTTTAATCGGCAATCGGTATATAAGCGATTTGCGGTGGTGGCTGCCGGACCGGTGATAAATTTACTATTTGCTTGGTTGGCTTTTTCATTGATTTATTTTTCAGGTGTCACTGGCGTTAAGCCGGTATTTGAAAAGATCCCCGCTAACACAGTGTTAGCCGCTCAATTACCGAATAATGACCAGGCCTGGCAGATAGTGTCTGTTAATGATCGTCCGGTTTTGGGCTGGCAAGAGGTGCATCAATCGATTTTACGGGCACTCATTAACCAGCAGTCATCAATAGCCGTATCATTAAAAGCCTTTTCTGGACCTCAGCAGAAAACCATTGAACTGGGTTTGCAGGACTTAGATATTAACCAACCGAAGCAACGCTGGTTAAGTGTGCTTGGATTTCAACCCAAGTTGCCCAATTCAGAACCGATAATCGATCAGGTTTCTTCGCAATCCCCAGCCGCAATCGCTGGGATTGAGCCTCGGGATAAAGTGCTTGAAGTCAATCATCAGGCCGTTGCAACCTGGTCTGAGTTGGTTGCATTGATTCAAGCGCACCCAGGCCAGTCTGTTCCATTTTTGATTGAGCGTCATAATGGAATTCAACTGAAAACGGTAGTGCTCGGTGAAAAGCAGCTTGGAGAGCGTACAATCGGCTATCTTGGTGCAACGGCTTGGGTCGATGAACAAACCCAGAAAGCCTATCAAGTGACACAAAGCTATTCTGTTTGGCAATCACTGATGAAAGGCGGAGAACATACTTGGAAAATGCTGGATATGACGGTTGAAATGATCCAACAAATGGTTCTTGGTAAGGTGTCTGCGCACAATATTTCTGGGCCAGTGAGTATTGCGGAATATTCGGGTAAGGCGTTGCAAAATGGGTCGATTGCATTTTTATCGCTGTTAGGTTTATTAAGTTTGAGTATTGGCATTTTGAATCTTTTGCCAATTCCGGTGCTGGATGGTGGGCACTTATTTTTTTATGTCATTGAAATGATTAAAGGTTCTCCTGTGTCAGAAGCCGTTGAAGCGGTCGCTCAGAAATTCGGGTTAGCAATGATTTTAGCGCTGACTTTTTTTGCTTTATTTAACGATGTGGTACGTATTTCAAATGGTTAAACATTTTTTTAAATTTATCGTCATAGCCTTCTTAAATGCGGGTTTGGCATTTGCTCAGGCAGCACCTGCCTTTACCGTTGAACAGATTGAGTTAGAAGGAAATCAACGGGTGAGTTTTGAAACCGTACGAAGTTATTTACCCATTGAAGTGGGTGATGTCGTTACTGAGAAAAATGTTCATGATAGTATTAAAGCGCTATATAAAACGGGTTTTTTTAGAGATATTGGTTTATTTAAAGAAGGTCAGGGTGTGCTTAAAATTCGGGTGTTAGAACGTCCTTCCATTTCAGAGGTGGAAATGGAGGGGAATGAACTGATTACCAAAGAAGAAATGACGATCGCTTTAAGCGGTATGGGTGTCAAACAAGGTCGAATCTTTAATGATACGCAAATGGAGTCCATTATTATGGACTTAAGAAGACGATATCAGAATCAGGGATATTATGCCGCCGAAGTCGATATTCAAGTCACTGAGCTGCCGCGTAATCGGGTGGCCCTTTTGATCAAGGTAGAAGAAGGACAGCCGGCCAGTATTGGGCGGATTACGATGGTTGGAAACAAGACCTATCTTGATGAGACTTTAAAAAACCAGATGCTATTGACTGAGTCTGTGGTGTTTGGGGATTCTGATAAATACGCAAAACCGAAGCTTGAGTCTGATATTGAAAGTTTACGATCTTATTATATGGATAGAGGGTTTGCTGAGTATGAGGTGACCTCTTCTCAAGTCAGCTTGTCGCTTGATAAAACGGAAGTGTTTATCACCATCAATATGAAAGAGGGGCCGCAATATACGGTTGCTAAGAATAATTTTATTGGTGATCCTATTTTGAAAAAAGCAGAGCTGGAAGGTTTGTTGAAAATCCAAGCAGGTGACTACTTTTCGCGTGCCCAAATTGTTCAAACGGTGAATGCACTGCGTGATCGTTTAAGTGAAGAAGGGTATGCATTTGCAGAAATTAAACCGATGACCGACTTGGATAAGAATAATCGTTTGGTGAATATCGATTTTCGGATTGAGCCAAAAAGCCGCGTTTACGTTAGACGAATTCGTATTGAGGGTAATACCCGTACTTGGGATAATGTGATCCGTCGAGAATTAAGACAATTTGAAAGTGCTCCTTATTCTTTGGAGGCGGTACGTCAATCTAACCTGCGATTGAATAAGTTAGGCTATTTTAAAATGGCACGTGTTGGAACGGAAAGAATCTCAAAGGACTTGGTGGATTTGGTAGTTCAAGTTGATGAGCAGTCAACCGGTTCCTTTAATGCGGGAGTTGGTTATTCACAAATAGATGGGATTAGCTTTACACTCGGTGTGACAGAGCGAAATGTGATTGGTTCGGGGTACAGTACGAATATTAGTGCGCGAAGTAGTGCCTCAACAAAATACGCAGATATTAGCGTAACGGATCCCTACTTTACCCAAAATGGCGTCTCTTTAACGGGGGCATTTTATTATCGTCAGATAGATGCCGCACAATTAAACGTATCCGACTATACAACGAATAACTTAGGGGTTCGTACCAGTGTTTCGTATCCGCTAGATGAGTGGAGTAAAATGAATTATGGGATTAAGCTCGATCGACAGTCGCTTGAATGTGTGAGTACATTTACCACGTGTAATGCTTATGTCGATGAGAATAATCAACAAGGACATGAGTCTGTTCGTTTAACAATGGGCTGGCAAAAAAACACAACCAATAGCTATAGCTTTTCGACAGAAGGGCGTCAGTTCACATTGAGTGGTGAGTTGGTTGTACCTACTAATACTGATATCTCTTTTTATAAACTATATTATCGAGATGCTGCTTATTTCCCACTCAATGAAATATTCACTTTTAAGCTGAAAGGCGATATGGCTTATGCTGGAACCTATGCAGGAACCAGTGAAATACCGTTTTATGAAAACTTTTATGCAGGTGGGTTTGGGACAGTTAGAGGGTATGAGGCGAATTCCTTGGGAGATCGTTATGACTTGGTAACCGATGGGTCAAGTCGTCCCATTGGTGGAACCACTCGAATTGTTTCGAATGCAGAAGTTATTTTTCCAATGCCGTTTGTTGAAGATTCAGGTAATCTACGGTTAAGTTTATTCGTAGATGCAGGGAACGTGTTTAACCAAGGAAGTAATATTAGATTACCTGAATTCCGTTCTGCCGCAGGGTTAGCCTTGTCATGGTTGACACCAATAGGACCTTTAGCATTCAGTTTGGCAAAACCCTTAAATTATCAAGATGGCGATCAAACGCAAGTCTTTCAATTTAACTTAGGTGTCCCAATGTAGTTGACGGCTGATATTGTGAGTATGGATGCTGGGAAAACGCTTAAAAAGCAAGATTAAATCGGATACAATAAATAAAATTTTTGACTAAGGATAAGGTTATGCATAAAAGGCTAATAGCATTCGTAGGCGTGCTTTTCTGGGTATTTGCCAATCAAGTGCAGGCGCAGTCCGTTAAGTTAGGTGTGGTTAATGTCGGTATGCTACTGGAGAAAGCCCCTCAAGCACAAGCAGCAGGTAAAAGCTTGGAAAAAGAGTTTGGCCCTCAGCAAGCTGAGTTGAAACGGATGGCAGAAAAACTGGAACAGATGCAAAAAGAGTATCAAAAAAATCAGTTGATTTTGTCAGAGTCTCAAAAATCAGCTTCAGAGCGTGAAATTACGATGATGACACGAGATATCCAGCGAAAAAGGAATGATATCCAAGAATTGGTCAATATTCGCCGAAATGAAGAATTGGCGAGTTTACAAAATGAAGTAAATAAGGCAATTCGTGAAATTGGTAAACAGCAGGCTTATGACTTGATTCTGTATGAAGGGATTGCCTATACCAATAACCGATTAGATATTACCGAAGAGGTATTGAAGTACTTAGAAAAAGAATATCGCAGTAAGCGCGATAATTTTAATCAGTAAAACTTGAGTCAAGCTTTTGAAATTAAATGATATTGCAAACTTTTTAGCCGATGAAGGGCTCGATGTCACCCTTGTGGGTAAGGGCGACTATGAAATCGGTCAAGTTTCGAGTTTGACCCATGCACAATCGGATCAAATTACTTTTTTCAATGATTCAAAGAGACAACAGGAACTTATTCACACTCAAGCTGGCGCCGTGATTTTAAAAAGCGAATTCCAATCGCTAACGGCTACCAATTGCTTAGTTGTCTCTAATCCCTATTATGCCTTTGCGAAAGTCTCGAGTTTATTAAACGGGTTTCAATTTAAGCCAGGTATTGATGCCTCCGCCAGTGTTGACGCTTCTGCCAAGCTGGGTCAGGGCGTTCATATCGGCGCTCATGCCGTGATCGGGGCTGACGTTGAGATTGGTGATCATACCTACATTGGTCCAGGTTCCGTGTTGATGGATAAAGTCAAAATTGGTGAACAGGGGATAGTGATGCCGAATGTCACCATCATGACGGATTGCATCATTGGTAACCAGGTCTTTTTAGATGGCGGTTGCGTGATTGGGGGTCAGGGCTTTGGTTTTGCAAATGATCAGGGTGAATGGCAAAGAATTCCGCAATTGGGGCGAGTCGTCATTGGCGACCGTGTTTTTATTGGCGTAAATGCCAATATTCATCGGGGCGCCATTGAAGATACGGTGATTGAAGATAACTGTATCATTGACAGCTTAGTGCACATTGCCCATAACGTGAAAGTGGGGTATGGTTCGGCAATTGCCAGTCAAGTTGGTTTTGCTGGTAGTACAACAGTAGGAAAGTATTGTGCTTTTGGTGGGCAGGTTGGGGTTAATGGTCACATAGAGTTGGCAGATGGCGCTCAATTCGGTGCAAAAGCCGGCGTGACCCATTCGATTAAGACTTCAGGTAGTTATTCAGGTTTTCCGGCGATTCCGACAGGGGAATGGCAAAAGAATATGGTGAGAAGTAAAAACTTACAGAATATGGCTCAAAAAATTAAAAGCTTAGAAAAAGCAGTGCAAGAACTCAAAACAAAATTGGAATAAAAATAAAATGTTGGATGTTAAAGAAATTTTTGAATATTTACCGCATCGGTATCCTTTTTTATTAGTGGATCGTGTTACAGAATTTGAAGCGGGAGCCTCTTTAAAGGCATATAAAAATGTGACCTATAATGAGCCGCAATTTACGGGACATTTTCCGGATAACCCGATCATGCCTGGCGTTATGATTATTGAAGCGATGGCACAATGCACTGGAATTTTGGCTTTTAGAACCCAGCAGGTGAAACCTGATGGGACTTCAATGTATTATTTGGCGGCGGTCGATAATTGCCGTTTTAGAAAGCCTGCTGTTCCTGGTGATCGGCTTGATTTTGAAGTCAAGGCTATTAATAATAAAAGAGGCATTTGGAAGTTTGAGTGCACCACCAGTGTTGATGGAAAATTAATTGCCTCCTGTGACATGTTATGTGCAGAGCGTAAAGTCTAAGCCTGGCAAAAGAGATCTTAAGGGGTTAGTGTGATTCATCCAACGGCGATTATTGATGAAACGGCTCAAATTGCACCTGATGTTCAGGTGGGTGCCTATAGTATTATTGGAGCCGATGTTTCTATTGGTTCAGGAACGGTCATCGGCCCTCATGTCGTTATTTCAGGGCCGACAAAAATTGGTAAAAATAATCAATTTTTTCAGTTTGGCTCTATCGGGGCAGCTCCGCAGGATAAGAAATATGCGGGTGAGCCAACGCGATTAACGATTGGTGACAATAACACCTTTCGAGAGAATGTCACTGTTAATCGGGGTACGATTCAAGACCGCGGCGAAACCACCATTGGTGACGATAACTGGATTATGGCGGGTGTTCATATTGCGCATGACTGCATCATCGGTAATCATGCCATTTTTGCGAATGCATCGGCTTTGGCGGGTCATGTCACGGTTAATGACTGGGCCATTTTAGGTGGGTATACGTTGGTACACCAGTTTTGTCATATTGGTGAACACGCATTCTGCGGTATGGGCAGTGTTATTAATCAAGATGTACCGAATTTCGTAACGGTTTCTGGAAATTTGGCAGGGCCTAGAGGGCTTAATATTGAAGGTTTGAAGCGTCGTGGATTTGATAAAGTGCAATTGAATTTGGTCAAGAAAGCTTACCGAGCACTATACCGTACGGGATATCGACTCGAAGAAGCCATTCAAGAAATTGATGCGATTAATGACGAACGCAAAACACTTGATTCATTGTTAACCTTTCTAAAAAACTCCCATCGTGGCGTTGTCCGTTAGCCCTTCAGAACAGCGTGACAAAGCGCCCGTTTTTGTATTGATTGCGGGAGAAGCTTCTGGCGATTTGTTAGGGTCTGATCTCATTTCAGCACTAAAACGTCAATATCCACAGGCAAAATTCCTGGGAATTGGTGGTGAAAAAATGTGCGCTCAAGGGTTGCAGAGTTGGTTCCCCATGCAAAAGCTTTCGGTAATGGGTTTTTTTGAGGTCATTAAGCACCTTCCTGAATTACTCTCCATTCGACGTTTTTGTATCCAGCAAATTCTTCAATTAAAACCTCAGGCATTTATTGGTATCGACGCTCCTGATTTTAACTTTAAAATTGAAGGTGCTGCTAAAAAAGCTGGAATTCCTGCCATTCACTATGTAGGGCCTTCCGTTTGGGCTTGGCGAGAAAAGCGTTTGAATAAAATAAAGCAGCAAGTTGATGGGGTACTGGTTTTATTTCCTTTTGAGTTGCCCTATTATCAAAAATATGGCATTCCCGCTCAATTTGTAGGGCATCCTTTAGCAACTCAGGTCTTGGGCGCTCCTAACCAACTGGATGCAAGGCAACAGCTTGGATTGCCTTCTGACACGCAGGTGACAGGATTGTTACCCGGTTCACGCATGAGTGAAATCGAGTTGATGGCCGATGTTTATATTCAAGTTGCTGTTAAGATTCAAGCGATCCATCCGGCTATGGTTTTTGTTATACCTTGCGTCCATGAAGTTGCGAAAAGCCGAATTGAAAAAGCGGTGGCCGATTATGGGCAGGGTTTGAATGTCATACTCATAGACCAACAGGCACAAATGGTCATGGCTGCTTCAGATCAATTGTTGGTGACCTCTGGCACCGCCACGCTTGAAGCGGCATTAATGCAAAGGCCTATGATTTTGGCTATGAAAGTACATCCTATTTCTTATTGGATTATGAAGCGATTGGCAACGACGGAATGGATAGGCCTTCCCAATATTCTTGCAAAGAGATTGATTGTACCCGAATTGATACAAACGGACGCAACCGTGGAAAATATTACATTAGCCTTAGGTAAATTAATACAAGATCAAAAACAACGGGATATGCAGTTATCCGAATTTAAAAATCAGGCCAAGGCGTTACATCAGAATACGTCGCTTCTTACGGTCGAAGCTATTAAAAAGTGGGCTCACTTATGATTGCGATTTCACAGCAGGTGGGTGTCGATGAAGTCGGTAGAGGGCCTTTAGTTGGCGATGTGGTTGCGGCGGCAGTTATTCTGCCAGACGATTGCCAATTACCGTTAATGGATTCGAAAAAATTATCGGAAAAGCGACGAACGACATTGGCCGAGGCTATCAAACAAGAAGCGGTTGATTTTTGTATCGCGACAGCTTCACCGGAAGAAATCGATCAGTTAAATATTTTAAATGCAACAATGCTCGCGATGACAAGAGCAGTAACAGGATTAAAACGGCCCTATCAAAAGGTCTTGGTGGATGGTAATCGATGTCCTGAGTTAGACTGTCCGTGTGAAGCCATTGTTAAAGGGGACGGATTGGTTGCGTCTATTAGTGCGGCGTCTATTTTGGCAAAAGTTTATCGCGATGAGCAGATGTTAACCTTACACAAACGCTATCCACATTATGGTTTTGATCAGCACAAGGGCTATCCGACTGTCATGCACCTAGAACGGTTAGCGGAATATGGCATTATTCCAGGGTATCGGGCCAGCTTTAAACCTGTAAAAAAATATTTGTAGTTAAGATAATCTGGATTTCATTTGAGAATTATTTTGAATTCGATTAAAGTTTAAAAATTGATGTGTCGGTTATTTTTACGAACCTTCATGATCGTTTTTTCAAACATTTACATTAGGAATAGTTATGACCACGGCATTAGAACAGGTTGAAAAAACAGCACAGCTAAGTAAAAACAATCAAATGAGTTTAATGATCTTTCAGGTGCAGTTTCCACATGAAAATGTCACACCACCTTACTATGGGATGAATGTTTTTAAAGTGCGTGAAGTCTTAGAAGCCCGTGCTTATGAGATTTCAGAAATGCCGGATGCCAACCCGTTAATTGAAGGCATGATTGAACTTCGTGGTATCTATCTGCCTGTGATTGACCTTCCCAAGTGGATGGGCTTTGAAATGACAGAAGAAGAGCGTGAAAAATCCATTATCATCGTCGCAGATTTCAGTCATAACTTTATTGGTATGCGTGTTGCACATATCCATGGTGTTGAAGAAAAGGATTGGGCTGATATAAGGCCTGCCAGTAATTACAATATGAATGTGAATACCAACCAGGTAATTAACCATACATATTTGGAAAACAGTGAGACCCTTTGTTTTATTCTGGATATTGAAAAATTATTGATTGAAGCCATGCCATCGATGGCTGAGAAAATATTTGCATCTGCAAAATCAGTTGGTGACAAGGACTACCAAATCTCAGAAGCGGTCAAAAGTCGTCAGATTCTGTTCGCTGAAGACAGTCGAGCCATTCAACAATATATGGGGATGGTGTTTGAACAGTTGGGCTTGCGGTATCAGGGGTTTGAAAATGGTCGATTGTTACTCAATTATTTAGAGTCACTGGACAATATGGACGATATTTCAATGGTGTTTACCGATTTAGAAATGCCTGAAGCTTCCGGTCATACGGTGATTAAAGAGATGAAAGCCAATCCAAAAACTCGGCATATCCCAATTGTGGTTCATACGTCGATGACCAGTGATAATAATAGCCGCGAAGTGATTGATATGGGAGCTGATCACTTTGTCGGGAAAGTTGATACTAACTTAATCGTAGAAACGATTCATAAAATTGAAGAAAAATATTATAAAAACTGAAGAATAAATCTTTTCGATAGATAATAAAAAAGGCACTGATCAGGTGCCTTTTTTATTTGCGAGCGGTTAAAAACTTAACGTTGACGCGCTTTGAAGCGAGGGTTCGTTTTGTTAATAACATAGACTTTGCCACGACGTCTAACAATCTGACAGTCTTTATGGCGGGTTTTCGCTGATTTTAATGAAGATAAAATTTTCATAATGTTTTTCCTAGGCGTTTGTTGATAACAATATCAACGGTTCAAATTTGAAAGCGTGGATTTTACTGATATTTAGTCTGCTTGTCTAGTTTTTTGTTAAAATGCCTCAGTTTTTCAACGGTTGGGGCTCATGAGTACTATTCTGCGATGACTGCGAAGTCTATAAAAAATAAATTGGCTGAGATATTGTCAGAACATGGCCCTCTAGCGCAACAGACGTCTGGCTATCAAGTTCGCCATGCTCAGGTTGAAATGGCTGAAGCGGTTGCTGAAACGATAGACCAGAAAGGAACCCTGCTGGCAGAAGCGGGAACAGGTACGGGTAAAACCTTTGCGTATTTGATTCCTTCTTTGTTGTCTGGCAAAAAAGTGATTGTTTCAACAGCAACCAAAACTTTGCAAGATCAGCTATTAAATAAAGATGTGCCGAATTTATTATCTTGGTGCAAGATTGATGGGGCGGTTAGAGTTTTAAAGGGGCGAGAAAATTATTTATGTCCTCAACGGTTGGAGTTGACTGAAACCGCTGAACATCATCCGAAGGATGTTTGGAAAAAACTCGCACTCATTCAAGATTGGCATCAGAAAACGCAAACTGGAGATAAGGCTGAGTTGTCGGCATTGGATGAAAATGATCCGATTTGGCATCGGGTCTGTGCGCGTCTTGAATTTTGCCAAGCCAATGAATGTCACACGTCAGAAGCCAGTTGTTTTTATCCCAAAATTAAACAGCAAGCTGCTGATGCGCAAGTACTGATTGTCAATCACCACTTGTTCTGTGCGGATTTAGCTTTGCGTGAGCAGGGCGTTGGAGAGGTCTTACCCGAAGCTGATATTTATATTTTTGATGAAG
>CBFHUY010000034.1:0-15328 GCA_965658885.1 Hydrogenovibrio sp. | reverse complement strand
AGATTGCAAACCATATTGCTTTGGGCTAACTACACAATCATTAGATGCATTATATCGTAAAGTGAGAGGTAAATGTCTTATAGAGGACTTGCATTTTCATGATATGCGACGAGAAGCACTGACTCGGCTTTCTAAAAAAGTTGGTGTAATGGATTTGGCAAAGATTTCGGGGCATAAAGATCTAAGAATACTTCAAAACGTTTACTACGCACCAAAAATGGAAGATATAGCTCTTCTTCTAGATGACTAAAATCGCATGTTGAAAGTTAGCTTTTTATTTGTCCTGTAAGGATGTTTACGGGACATTTTATTTTGTAAAAGAAATCTTCTCTAGTAAGCCTTGTATGAAGGCTATGACATAGTTTTTTGATGGATCAAATACATTGAAAATACGAGAAAGTGAATCGATTAACTCAAAAAAAACACCTCAAGAATAAAAACTCAAGTTTTTATCTCAGAAAACTTTCAAATCGCTTAACTGGCCTAGGTTTGAGTGTGCAGTTTAGTGTGCAAATTCTGTGCACTTTTTTTTCAAAAAGAGCAAAAAACGGCAATAAACAGCATATTTCTGCAAAAAATGAGAAATCTAACACTTAAAGGAAGGTACTAAAAAGCCTTTAATAACAAGAAATTTGAAAAAAGAATAGTTTTTGTGTAAATATCGGAATGATATAAAAAGAATAAATGGTGCCCAGGGCCGGAATCGAACCGGCACGGTATTGCTACCGAGGGATTTTAAGTCCCTTGCGTCTACCTATTTCGCCACCTGGGCAGGGTGTTCTGATGAGAATCAGAGTCTGTTTGATATCATGTTATAAAACCATAATGGAGGCGGAACCCGGAGTCGAACCGAGGTCCACGGATTTGCAATCCGCTGCATAGCCACTCTGCCATTCCGCCTTATGGAGCGGGAAACGAGGATCGAACTCGCGACCCCAACCTTGGCAAGGTTGTGCTCTACCGCTGAGCTATTCCCGCATAACATAATGAGGCCGTATTATAGGGGCTGGCAGAAAAAATACAAGTTTTTTTATGACATATTTATGGCTTTTTTACTGCGGTTTTTGCCATTTTTTCAATAGGTGAATGTTAAGACTATGATTCTATGAATCTTTCACAAAACACTGGAAGCGTTCATTTTAACTATTTTTATCTGAGACCGTTTCTAATAACACCGGATAAGCGGCTTTGGCATACTGCACCCAAGTAATCACCGTCAGGATTGCTGCAAAATATAGCATAGGGAAGCCTAAAGCACCCCAGTTCACCCCCCAAAGCTCTCCGCCATACAGTAACCAAGTTAATGCCGCAAGTTGTGAAGCGGTTTTAACTTTGCCAAGACCGGACACTGCAACCACATCTCTAGCATTATTTTCTGCCATCCATTCTCTGAGTGCCGAAATACTGATTTCACGCATCATAATAACAATGGCGGATAAGGTGACCCATAAGTTTTGATATTCAACCGCCACCACCACGACCGCAGCGGCGACAATCAACTTATCGGCAACGGGATCAAGAAAAGCACCCAGTTTGCTGCTCACATTAAGTTTTCTTGCCAAATAGCCATCAAACCAATCGGTAATGGCGGCAATCATAAACGCGAGGCCTGCCCAAAAACGGGCGTCTTCAATAGGCGCATAGTAGCAGATTAAAAAAACAGGGATTAAGATGACTCGTGACCAGGTCATCAACATTGGAATGGATTGTAACGTCATAAAATTATCTTTTTGGGTCGTCTGTGACAACATTTTGAATTAACGCAAAATATTACCATACTGCTCGCCCAGTTGGGATTAAAGTTCACCATGAAAAAAATCATAAATGGATTGGGCAATCTTAGGGCTGATGCCAGACACCTTCTGTAATTCTGAAACAGCTGCATTTTTGACATCGGCAAGCCCGCCAAAATGGGTTAAGAGTTTTTGACGCGTTTTGGCTCCCACACCTGGAATGTCTTCAATACGAGAATGAGTTTGTGCTTTCTGACGACGACTGCGATGACTGGTAATAGCAAATCGATGAGCCTCGTCGCGAATGTGATTGATCAAATGGAGGGCAATATCATCGGCTTCTAAATCTATGCCATCTTGATTACTGGGGGTATATAAAATTTCCAGACCCGCCTTACGCCCTTCTCCTTTTGCCACAGAAACCAAAGGTAGGTAATCCAAATCCAACTGTTTTAAAACATCTATCGCTTGATTTAACTGTCCCTTGCCGCCATCGATCACAATTAGGTCGGGAAAGGATTCTGATTCGGCTTTTAAGCGCTGATAACGTCGCGTCAATACTTGATGCATGGCGGCATAGTCATCCCCTGCTTGAATGCCTTCAATATTGAATTTGCGGTAGGCATTGGTGTCGGGCACACCTTCTTTAAACACCACACAACTTGCAACGGTTTGGTTTCCTTGGGTATGACTGATATCAAAGCATTCCATCCAATTTGGCGCGGCAGCTAAACTCAGCACCTCTTGCAGCGCCGAAACCCGTTGTGCTTGCGAAGCCTTTTGCGTTAATTGTTGTTTCAGTCCTGACTTCGCATTGGTGTCTGCCAGCTTCATTAAGCCTTTATCAGTTTGAGAGCTTGCTTGACGAAGTTGAACTTTTTGTTGTTTTTTCTCAGTTAACCAATTTTGTAACGCTGGCTGATCGGCAAGTTTGTCACAAACCAAAACGCGATTCGGTATTGGGAAGTCTGCGTAATGCTGGGTGATAAAAGCTGAGAGGATTTCATCTATGGATGCATCCGTTACATGCTTCGGAAATTCATTTTGACTGCCCCAAAGGTTACCGCCACGATACGTCATTAAAGACACACACACCATATTGGCCTCTTCAGCAACAGCAATCACATCTAAATCTTGATTGCCTGGCTGGTTAATCAGGTGCTGGCTCTGCACCGCTCTGAGCGCCGAAATCCGATCCCGATAGACAGCTGCTTTTTCAAACTCAAACGCTTCTGAGGCCTGTTGCATTTTTTCGCCCAAAGACTCTATCACCTCAAAGCTCTTCCCTTCTAAAAAAGCCAGCGTATGTCGAACATCTTCTGCATAATCTTCATCTGTCACAAACCCAGCCACACAAGGCCCAGAACACCGTTTGATCTGATATTGCAAACAAGGCCGAGAACGATGATTAAAAACACTTTCTGCACATTGACGCACAGGAAAAATCTTTTGCAAAGCCTGCAAGGTTTGATGAACGGCAGAAGCATTCGGGAAAGGGCCAAAATAGCGCCCGACCCGCCGTTTCGCTCCGCGATGATAACTTAAGGCAGGGTATTTTTTTGCTGTGGAAACAAAGATATAGGGGTAAGACTTATCATCCCGAAATAAGATGTTATATTTCGGCTTATGACGTTTTATTAGGGTATTTTCAAGAATAAGCGCTTCAGATTCGGTATCGGTCACTGTCACTTCAATTCGCGCAACCTGGGCAACCAATGCTTCGGTTTTGATTTCAGCATGACGCTTTTTAAAGTAGCTCGACACCCGCCGCTTTAAGTTTTTGGCTTTACCCACATAAATGATTTGCCCTTCTGCATCCAACATTTGGTAAACGCCCGGACGCTCCGTTAAATGTTTTAAAAAGGCATTGATATCAAATTGGCTTGCGGATTGTTCGGACATATAAGGTAAAATAAATCTCTTTTTAAAACTGAATACGAGCGACTTTGCTAATCAGCATCAAAGCAGAGCGCTCCGTTATTATAATCGTTTGTCAATGGAGAATCAGGTGAGAGATCAAAATGACGGCTTAGACCGCCTTGCAGGCGCAGCTGAAACCTTTATTAAACAAGAACGTTGGAGCCGACGTTGGTCAAATTTATTAAAACTGGCAGTCATTGTTTACTTAATCGGTTCAATTGTGGTATTTACTGGACAATTTGCTGATGAGGCACCAACCAATACCGCCAAGCATGTCGCAATTGTCAATTTACAAGGCCCGATTATGCCGGGTAGTCAAACCAGTGCCGATACCTTAAACCCATTGTTGGCTAAGGCATTTAAGCATCCTGATTCGGAAGCGGTGATTATTAATGCCAATTCACCTGGCGGCAGCCCGGTTCAATCCGCGCTAATTAATGACGAAATCACCCGACTCAAAACCCTCTATAACAAACCAGTGTATGTGGTGGTGCAAGATATGTGTGCGTCAGGTTGTTATTATATTGCGGTGGCCGCTGATGAAATTTATGCCAACAAAGGCTCCTTAATCGGTTCTATCGGGGTCAGAATGGATGTATTAGGCTTTACCGGGTTAATGGAAAAGCTTGGCATTGAAAATCGCTCCATGCACGCTGGCGATCATAAAACCTTTATTAACCCAATGGGGCCAAAAGATGAGGCAGGACGTCAGTTCTTTAAAGAACGCGTTTTGGAAAGAACCCATCAACAGTTTATTGAAACGGTTCGCGCGGGTCGCGGAGATCGTTTAAAAGAAACCAAAGACACTTACACTGGCCTGGTATGGCTTGGCGATGAAGCCATTGAACACGGTTTAATCGATGGACTCGGCGATACGGGCTATGTCCAACGCGAGTTGTTAAAACAAACCAACAGTCGTTATTATGAAGCTGAAAAAAGCTTGCTGGAACAATTTATGGGTGACTTTGCCGCCAAAACCGCAGCTCAGCTTAGCCTTTATTTAACGACCTTAAAATAGTCCTTTAATCCTCCATTTTTCATAAAAAAACCGCTTGTCAGTGAAATGCTGACAGCGGTTTTTTATTTTCTGAAAAGCCTGTTGCAGTGTTTTCTAGCCGACGGCGACCGCAATATCCGATAACGCTTTTGGACTTTCGATTTGATAGTCTGGCAATTGGTCGAATTGCAGATAGCGATAGACGTCGCCCGTCATCGTATCCAACAACCTTACCGCATCCAAAAATTCAGACTTAGTTGGAATACGACCCAATACCGAACAAACCGCGGCCAATTCCGCTGAACCTAGATACACATTGGCACCATTTCCTAAACGGTTCGGGAAATTTCGGGTTGACGTTGAAAACACAGTGGCACCATCTGCAACTCGTGCTTGATTCCCCATGCACAAAGAACAGCCAGGCATTTCAGTCCGCGCGCCGACTTTACCAAAAATGCTGTAATAGCCTTCCTCGATTAACTGATGCTCATCCATTTTGGTGGGCGGGGCAATCCATAATCGGGTTGGCACATTGCCCATCTGCTCTAATACTTTACCAGCAGCACGATAATGACCGATATTGGTCATACAGGAACCAATGAAGACTTCATCAATTTGAGTATTTTCAACATCAGATAACAGTTTCACATCATCTGGATCATTTGGACAAGCCACAATCGGCTCTTTAATGGTGTTCAAGTCAATCTCAATGACCGCCGCATAATCTGCATCCGCATCGGCTTCTAACAAGGAAGGATTATCAATCCATGCCTGCATTTCGTCACGACGACGCAGTAAGGTTTTCGCATCTTGATAGCCATTTTCAACCATCCAATTAATTAAAGCGATATTGGATTGTAAATATTCAACACTCGACTCTTCGCCCAATTTCACCACACAACCATTAGCGGATCTTTCTGCAGACGCATCTGACAATTCAAAAGCCTGTTCCGCTTTTAAATGCTCTAAACCTTCAATTTCAAGAACCCGGCCATTGAAAATGTTTTGTTTGCCTTTCTTTTCAACCGTTAATAAGCCTTCTTGAATGGCTTGATAAGGAATGGCATTCACCAAATCTCTCAGCGTAATACCTGGCTGCATTTCGCCTTTAAAACGTACCAATACTGACTCTGGCATATTTAACGGCATCACCCCTAAAGTGGCCGCAAAAGCAACCAGGCCTGACCCTGCTGGGAACGAAATTCCCATTGGAAAACGGGTATGAGAATCGCCGCCCGTACCGACGGTATCGGGCAATAACAAACGGTTAAGCCAAGAGTGAATCACGCCATCGCCTGGACGTAATGCGACCCCACCCCGTTGGGTCATAAAATCGGGTAAAGAATGTTGTAACTTAATATCAACGGGCTTTGGATAGGCCGCTGTATGACAGAATGATTGCATCACTAAATCGGCAGAGAATCCTAAACAAGCCAATTCCTTCATTTCATCACGTGTCATCGCACCAGTGGTATCTTGAGATCCAACCGTCGTCATGTGTGGCTCACAATACATGCCTGGGCGAACGCCCTCGATACCACAAGCCTTACCAACCATTTTCTGCGCAAGCGTATAGCCGTGTTCGGCTTGAGATTTATCCGTTGGTCGAATAAAGACATCCGAAGGAGGTAAATCTAAAGCTCTACGCGCTTTGTCAGTGAGTCCGCGTCCAATAATTAATGGCACACGACCACCGGCTCTAACTTCGTCCGGCATGGTTTCAGGCGCCAATTCAAATGTTGAAATGGTTTCGCCTGCTTCATTAGTAACTTTACCTTCGTAAGGATAAATGGTAATCACATCGCCGGTATTCATTTGACTGACATCACATTCAATCGGTAAAGAACCAGAATCTTCTGCGGTATTAAAGAAAATAGGTGCAATTTTGCCACCTAATACCACGCCACCTTGACGTTTATTAGGGACATAAGGAATATCATTGCCAAAAAACCACATCACCGAGTTCATCGCCGATTTGCGCGAAGAACCTGTTCCAACCACATCACCGACATAGGCCACCGGGTGCCCTTTGGCTTCCAAATCGGCAATCACACCATCCACATCATCCATCCGCGATTTGAGCATTTCTTTGGCATGTAATGGAATATCAGGACGCGACCAAGCGGCGGTTGCTGGCGAAAGGTCATCGGTATTGGTTTCACCTTCTACCTTAAATACCGAAACCGTGATTTGCTCTGGCATTTTAGGCTTAGATAAAAACCATTCCGCCTCTGCCCAAGATTTCAATACCTGCATCGCATAGTCATTGGTTTTCGCTTTTTCAACCACATCATGATATGCCTCATAAACCAATAAGGTTTTTGACAAGGCTTTAACCGCTTCTTGAGCAACTTCAGCGTTTTCACTGTCTAACAACGCAATCAAAGGCTGCACATTATAGCCACCCAGCATGGTTCCCAATAAGAAAGCCGCTTTAACCGGTGAGATCAAGTCGACAGCAACTTTTTCAGCAGCAATGTCCGCCAAAAAGCTGGCTTTAACATAAGAGGCTTCATCCACCCCAGGCGGAACGCGATTTTCAAATAAATCGAGCACAAAATCGGCTTCTCCGGCAGGTGGGTTTTTAATCAACTCCACCAATTGTGCAGTTTGCTCTGCATCCATTGGTAAAGGGGGGATCCCTTCTGCTTCACGTTCGGCAACCTGTTGGCGATAAGCTTCTAACATCGTCTTTGCATCCTTTTTAAAAAATAAATTCATGGTATTTTACCACAGCCAGCCCGGTCATCAGAAAGACAAAAAATAACAACACGGCAAACGGCATTCATACAGCCAAGCAAGCTATTGTTTTTTAAACACCTGTTACGCTCATTATTCAATCGCCAAATCCATTAAAAGTTGATTGGGTACAACAATTCAATGTTTAAAGCCTGTTAAGCTAGATGATTGATGAATATCAAAAATATTTGGGATAAACTGCTCAAATAGAGATGACAAAAAATAAGGCACATTGCAATGAACACTCTTCAACAATTCTATATTGGCAATCTCTACACCGATGAGAATAATCAACTGTTATCCCTTTTCACCCCACTCATAGCAAATTCGACCAAGGCGTGTGCCGATCATTTTTATGATGTTTTGCTCTCCGACCCTAAGAGTCAACCTTATATTTCGAATGAATTGGTTGAAGCCAAACTTAAGGCGGAATTACAAAAGTGGATTTTTCAAACGCTCAGTCCTAAAACCACACCAGAAGCCCGTGCTCAAATCGTACAAACCCAACGTCATGTCGGTGCCGTTCATACCCGTGTAGATGTGCCTATGACACTGGTGAATTGTGCAATGAACATTATTAAACAGGTACTTTACCAAACACTTAATACCTGTACAGACTATGCCGATAATGACAAACTGCGTTTCATTCCGCTTATGGATCAATTGTTGGATGCCAGTTTAAGCTTGATTAATGAATCTTATATGGAAGGGCATTTGGAAAATGAACGCACCGCCCAAGAATTTAGAAGCCGATCCACCGCCCATGAAATGGCCATTGAGATAGAGCGCATTAAGGGTGATTTTTACAGTTGGTTGAGTCAATTAATGGGAACGTTATTGTTTGAGCACCCCTCTTCAGCCAACTTCGATATTTATCAACAAGATTTTGCATTGTGGATTCGACATAAATTAAATTTTGTTTGCGTTGAATCCAGTGCGACTCAAAAAATTAAAGCCAATCTATCAGCCATTCAAGCCGAACTCAACTTTATAAAAGACAGTGCGCCTGAAAAACGAAACCAAGCGCTTAAAAATATCAGTGATCTAACCAAAGAATCCGGCTGGATGCTCTCTCAGATAGCCAGTGCCAACCTTGAGACCTCAACCCGAGAAGATGCGTTAACTTCCCTAATCGAGCGGCGTTTCCTGAACCCCATTTTGCAAAATGAAGCGCAAATGGCGATGCGTACCAAAGCGATTTTCAGCTTAATGATGATCGATATTGATGACTTTAAACACATCAATGATCTGCATGGTCATCAAGCAGGCGATGAAGTCTTAGCCATGATTGGTCGACTGCTAAAAAATGCTTTACGGGTGACTGATTATGCGTTTCGCTATGGCGGCGAGGAGTTTTTGATTTTACTGCCTGAAACCCAATTAGAAAATGCTCAAAAAGCGGCACAAAAAATCCTTGAAAAAGTTCGTAAAGCCACCGTGACCATTAAAAGTGGCCGCCAACTCAAAGTCACCATTTCGATTGGCATTGCCGAATTTGATGGACACCCTGACTATGACAGGGTCATTGCCTTGGCGGATGAAAAACTGTATGAAGCCAAACATAATGGCAAAAATGGATTTGCAACTTAGGGTTTGCGCTTAAGTTGAGTGAGTTTTAAATAAACCAGTGCGGTCATCAACGCATCATTAAAGGCATCATGTTGGCCGAAGTTCGGGATTTGTAAATCGTCTAAAATGGTCTGAAAGGATAAATCAATGGCAGGCTGTGGAATCGCATGCGATTGCTGAGAAAATTTTAAATCATAATATAATTCCGATACTTCAATTTGTGGATTTGGCAACTGAATCCCCAACCAAGGCCGAATGACTTGATTGACCATCGCCACATCAAATTCTAAATAATAGCCCACTAACGGTCGGCTGCCAATGAATTGTAGAAACTGTTGCATCGCTTGCTGTGGCGGCAGTCCTGTTAACGCATCTTGGTTACGAATCATGTGTACTTTAATACTGGCTTCTGAAATCGGCTGCGCTTGAGAAAACGTCAAATTCAAGGCTTGGCTCGTCAGCACGCTTTGGCCGCGAATCTTCACCGCGCTTAATGAAATCAATGAATCCTTTTTCGGGTTAAGTCCGGTGGTTTCACAATCAAAACACACCACATCCTCATCGGGAGGCACTTCAAATAAAAATTGAAAACTCGGATCTTTTAGGCGTTTTTTCTGCCAATTTTGCCGCCATCTTTTTAACATTTACAACACCGCACTGACCTTAAACTGGTGGTCAATTCGTTGTTTAAACCGACCTACCACTTTAAAACCTTCCTTAAGTAAATCTTGCTGCAATGAAGACAAGTGTGTCACCTGTATGAGATTATCGGGCGTTTTTTCGCAATTGAGCTGCACGATCATGGCTTCTAGCCGCAAGGTATTCATAAAGTTGAGCACTTCACCCAGTTCAAAACCAAAGGTCTCATCCAAAACGCCCATATCCATTAACGCTTTTATGCGCCAATGGGTATTGGTTTTAACGATGCCATGCTTCAAGGCCAAACACCGCACACCATGCACAATGGGAAAGATGCCGGTTTTTTTAATATCAATTTGAGCTTGGCCAGATGGTTTGTCTTTAACCCAATGGCCAAAAAAGTTAATAGGCGCATCAAACATCAACACCGGCTTGGCAAAGTGCGGCAGGAAATGTTGGTTGGCAGCGACCCATTTAAAAAGCGTTTGCTTGAGTTCGGTTAATAAGTTGGCCTCTCCCAATATCGCTTCAGCATCGAATAAAATCGAGACCTTCATTAAAGAGTCCGCCGTAGGATGATTTAACCAATCCCGTAATTGCTGCTTAAACTCAGACAAGGTTAAACACCATTCTGGGTTGGAGACCATAATATGACCGGGGCAAACGGGAAAACCCAAATCGATTAATGCTTGGCTAAATTGCTGCATTAAAACGCCCAGGCTGTTATGCCCTCTGGGTGCTGGTTGTTTTTGCACAGAATCTGGCAAAATAAAGGCATTATCCTGATCGGTTCGAATCACCTGTTCGGCTCGCCCTTCACTGCCCATCACCAACAAACAGCCTTGCTGTATCTCTGGCATGTCAGCCGACAGCAATTCAAAGACTTTTTGGATTAACTTACGGTGTAATTCATTGACTAATTTGGCGATATAATGGGTTTTCACCCCTCGATTATTTAAATGGATGACCAGACGATCAATTTCGTCAATCACTGCTTTTAGATCTGTTACCGATTGTGCTTGCTGGATTTTAACCACTGCCAACCCGGATTGATTTGCAAAGACACTCATCAATTCTTTTTGATGCAAAACACCGACTAGCCCCTCATCTGAACGAACCACCAATCGATTGACTCGATACTTCGTCATCTTTAGTAAGGCATTAAATAAATAATCGAATTGATGCACGGTCACTAAAGGCCGATTAGCAATCGCGCCCACTGCGTCATCAAGCGGATATTCTTTTAAAGCCAAGGCATTTAATAAATCAATTGAAGTCACAATGCCAGGTTCTTCATCCTGTTGTTCAATCACACACGCATCGGTTTGCTGTTGATGCATTTGTTCTACGCAATCGCGAATCGATGCCTCAGCCGACGCCACCACTAAATTCTGCCAAGGTGCATCGGATACAACCCCCATTAAGGCATCACTGGACGCCTCAGCTTGGCGCTGAGACTGCAATCGATTGAGTTTTGTTAGGATATCATCTACAAAATACCCTTCCATTTTGGGTTGTGCCAACAACGCCAAAAATGTCGACTGCGGCAATCGATAAAGAATCGATTCTTCAATCACTTCATAGCGCAGAAAACTCTCTTTTTGCAATAAGATGGCATCCCCAAAAAAAGTATTGTGGCCATAAACCGCTCTTTGGCGCTGTTCGGCATCATATTCCGCCACATGACCTTTAATCACAAAATATAAATAGCCATTTTGCTTTTCGCTCTGTGCTTGGGTGATTTCCAATTCAGAACCCAAAGCAAAATACACCACATCCATCGCATCGGCAATGGTCGCCAACACCTTGTCATTCAATGATGAGAAAGGGGGAACTTGATGTAAAAAGTTCAATACTTGTTGTGTCGACATTCAATCATTCCCTGTAACAAAACATCCATTATCTTATGCTTTTTCCATACAAAAAAAGGAGGCAAAACCTCCTTTTTTCTCAACTTTATTGTCAAACGATCAGTGGCTTGAAGCGCCTTCGGCACCGATACCCGTTTGAGAACGGATAAACTGAGCTTCAAAGCCTTCTCGATCCTGTTCGGCTCTTGCAGAGTTATCGGTAATGGAGAAGAACCAAATACCCACAAACGCAATCACAACGGTAAATAACGCTGGGAATTTATAAGGCACGATCGCATCGCCCATGCCTAGGATTTGCGTCCAAACCACCGGGCCTAACACCACCATGACCACGGCAGAAACAAGTCCTAGCCAGCCACCAATAACGGCACCCCGAGTCGTCATCTTGCCCCAAAACATTGACATAATCAATACGGGGAAGTTAGCGGATGCAGCGATAGTAAAGGCCAAAGCCACTACAAACGCAATGTTTTGGTCTTTAAAACCAATCCCAAATAGAATGGCCAAGGCACCAATCACAATCGTTGCAAATCGTGCCACTTTGGTTTCCTGCTCATCCGTGGCATTTTTATTGATGACATTCGCATAAATATCATGCGAAATGGCTGAAGCACCTGCCAACGTCAACCCTGAAACCACCGCTAAAATGGTCGCAAAAGCCACTGCAGAAATAAAGCCTAGGAAGAAATCGCCCCCCACAACATGTGACAAATGGATGGCTGCCATATTATTACCGCCAATCAATTTAGAACCATCCATATACTCAGATGCGACCACCAAAGCGATAGCTCCAAAGCCAATAATAAAGGCGAGGATGTAGAAGTAACCGATAAAACCGGTCGCATAGAATACCGACTTACGCGCTTCTTTCGCATCGGGAACGGTAAAAAATCGCATCAAAATATGCGGTAACCCGGCCGTACCAAACATCAATGCAATCCCAAGTGATATGGCATTCACCGGATCCGAGACAAACCCACCGGAAAACAAGATATTCATATCGCCATCACGATTTTCCACCGCCGATTTAAACAAGGTTTCAAAACTGAAATCCATGTTATACATAACCGCCAGCGCGATAAAAGTGGCGCCTGACAATAACAACACCGCTTTAATGATTTGTACCCAAGTGGTTGCCAACATACCACCAAAGGTCACATAAGCAATAATTAAGATACCGACCATGACCACGGCATAATTGAAATCAAGACCAAACAGCAACTCGATCAGTTTTCCGGCACCCACCATTTGAGCAATCAAATACAGGATGACCACCGCAATCCCACCAAATGCCGATAGAACGCGAATTGGCGTTTGCTGAAAACGATAGGAAGCCACGTCTGCAAAGGTAAACTTACCAAGATTTCTTAACCGTTCTGACATGAGGAACAAAATAATCGGCCAACCGACCAAGAAACCGATGGCAAAGATCAAACCATCATAGCCTTTTAGATAGACCATCCCGGTAATCCCCAAGAAAGACGCAGCCGACATATAGTCCCCCGCAATGGCCAAGCCATTCTGCATACCGGTAATCCCGCCACCAGCTGCATAAAAGTCTTTTGCCGATTTGGTTCTTTGCGCCGCCCAATAGGTGATAAAGAGCGTAAAGCCAACAAAAACAATAAACATCGAAATGGCAGGCCAGTTAGTCACTTTTTCAGTAGGTGCGGCCATATCAATACCAGCGGACATCACCGATACAGGCAGTAACATGAATGCAAACGCGACCAAATATTTTAAATTGAAGTGCTGTTTCATTATTCGACCTCTTTTTTAATTTTTGCGGTTAAGTCATCGAAAACTGAATTGGCACGTCTGACATAGTATCCAGTCAATAAAAAAGCAAATACGATGATGCCAACACCAACAGGAAACCCTATTGAAACATAGTCACCACTCACAATCGTGGTAAAGAATTCCGGGTTGAAGGCCAACAATAAAATATAGCCGTAATAAACCACTAACATGAGAATCGACAGCTTCCAAGCTAAGCCTGTCCGCTCGCGCACTAACTGCTGATACTCTGGAAGATTTTTTATCTTCTCGATTTTTGACGTTTCCATCGCCTTTCCTCCTAACGGTAAACATTTGCTCAGAGTGTTTTACCCCATGCAAAGTCAAAAATGTGTTGAAACAACACAACGGATAAAAAAATAGCCAGGCCTGGGCATTTTACCCCCATCCCAGCTATCTTTTTATTTCACTTAAACAGCCCAGTTATCTATTTATTGGGTTGCATAAATTGATCGAGAATACCGGGATCTTCCAGCGTTGAAGTATCCGAGGTAATCTCTTCGCCCTTGGCAATACTGCGCAGCAAGCGACGCATAATTTTTCCGGAGCGGGTTTTGGGCAAATTCGAGCCAAAGCGAATATCATCCGGCTTAGCAATTGGCCCTATCTCTTTCGCAACGTGATTGCGCAATGCTTGAACCAACTCAGAACGCGCATTTCCATCTTCCGGAATGTCAATATTAAGCACCACAAACGCAAATACCGACTCCCCTTTCACATCATGCGGTTTACCAACCACCGCGGATTCCGCCACCCATTCATGTGAAACCAGCGCCGATTCAATTTCCATCGTGCCTAAACGGTGCCCTGAAACATTCAACACATCATCAATGCGCCCCATTATCCAAAAGTTGCCATCTAGATCTAAGTGCGCGCTGTCGCCGACCACATAATATTTATTGTGGAACATGGCGAAATAGGTATCAACAAACCGATCATCATCGCCCCAGATGGTTCTCACCATTGAAGGCCATGGCTTACGAATGACTAAGTAACCGCCTTCACCTTGGGTTAATTCTTCGCCGGATTCATCCACTATATGCGCATCAATGCCTGGTAACGGTTTGGTGCAAGACCCTGGTTTTAGATCCGTGACGCCTGGAATCGGTGCAATCATGTGAGCCCCCGTTTCCGTTTGCCACCAAGTATCCATAATAGGACATTCACCACGACCAATCACTTGGTGATACCACATCCAAGCTTCCGGGTTAATCGGCTCACCGACTGTTCCCAATAAACGCAGCTTGGATAAATCATATTGATTCGGTAAATCGTTACCGAACTTCATTAGCGCACGTATTGCTGTCGGTGCGGTATAGAACACAGTAACACCATGATCTTGACACACTTGCCAAAAACGGCCAGCATCCGGATAGGTTGGCACCCCTTCGAACATCACCATTGTCATTCCCATGGATAAGGGACCATAGGCGACATAAGTATGGCCGGTAATCCAGCCCACATCAGCAGTACACCAAAAGACATCACTGTCTTTTAAATCAAACACCCATTCATTGGTAATATGCGCATTGAGTAAATAGCCACCCGTACTGTGTTGAATGCCTTTCGGTTTACCCGTGGAACCGGAGGTATAGAGTAAAAACAATGGGTGTTCAGCATTCACCATCACTGCATCATGGTAGTTACTCATGCCAGCAATCGCATCATGCCAAGTTATATCTCGGCCTTCTTTTAAGGAAATGGCATCATTGGTTCGTTTGTAGACCAAAACCTTACGAACAGAGTTTCCGCCTTTTTCAAGCGCCTCATCCACTGCCGATTTCAATGGAACCGACTTACCACCACGACGACCGGCATTGGCGGTAATCACCATTTTCGCGCTGGCATCTTCAATTCGATCCCGTAAGGCTTCCGCTGAAAAACCACCAAATACGATGGAATGAATCGCCCCAATTCGCGCACAGGCTTGCATCGCAAAAACAGCTTGCGGAATCATGGGCATATAGATCACCACACGATCTCCTTGGGTAATGCCTTGAGCGGTCAAGGCATTCGCCAAACGGCAAACTTCGTCGTGCAGATCTTTATAGGTATAGTGTTCA
>CBFHUY010000033.1:0-15451 GCA_965658885.1 Hydrogenovibrio sp. | reverse complement strand
GAAGGTGCTGACGCGCTAAAAAAAGAATTGCAGAATTTAAAAACCGTTGAGCGTCCAGCCATTTCAAAGGCGATTGCTGAAGCACGGGAGCATGGTGATTTAAAAGAAAACGCAGAATATCATGCGGCACGTGAACAGCAAGGGTTGATGGAAGCCCGTATTAAGCAGATAGAAGGGTTGCTGGGAAGTGTGCAAATCATCGATGTGACAAAGTTATCCCCTAATGGCAAGGTGGTGTTCGGTTCAACGGTCACGGTTTTGAATTTGGATAACGATGAAGAAGTCACCTATAAAATTGTCGGTGAAGAAGAAGCGGATATTAAACACGGTAAAATTTCAGTGAACTCGCCGATTGCCAGAGCCTTGATTGCGAAAGAAGAAGGCGATGAAGTGGTTGTGAAAGCGCCTAGTGGTGATATTGATTACGAAATTGTCGAAATTCAATATATTTAATGCCAAACCTGTTTAGTCATTATTTAGCAGCCGGTTGGTTAACTCTGAATTGGGTGGTCGGCTATGGGGTTGCGCCCGTTTTGTTTTCACAGTTGGATGCGCAAGTTGCGGGTTCAATTATGGCAATATTGCTATCAGCTACCTATTGGGCGGATTTGGCTATTTTGATGTTGATGAGTGGTATTATTCGTCAAACAGTGAAATGGTCAAAACGAGAAGGGTGGTTGCTGGTGGCTGTGGTTGCGGTGATGATTAATTTGGCTGGCATTTCACCGCTCATGGCGGAATTAAAACAAATGGCTGAAATGGATGCTGCGGTATTCGGTTTAGGCTTTGCCGCCTGGCATGGCCTTTCGCAATTGGTTTTTTTATGTGCTTGGTTGTCGGTTTTACTATGGGTGCTGCTAACTGTTCGAGCGGGTTCTAAAGCGGTTTTGCACAATTCATAAATAAACCTTATAGCCACTTCATAATTTTCTAATCTAAACAGCCGACTTTTTGGTTGCATTTTATTTTGAAAAAGCACAAAATGGTTCCGTTAAATAATTAAATCCTAATATGATGGAGCCATTAAATGAAACAACCAACTTTAAAAGCACTTTTTGTCGCCTCACTTGCTGCCGTTGCGTTCAATGCACAAGCTGAAACTTCAAAGTATGACTTGTGTGTGGCAGATGGTGATGCCATTGTAAAATTGGCAAATGAAAAAGGCAGCACGGCTGCACAAGCCTATGAGCAAAAAACCACTGTTCTTGAATGTTATGGTGAACTCGATAAAATCGAAGCTAAATATGGTGATAAAATTATTGCTCGTAACCCTTCTTCGGTGATGACGCCTGAAGACCGTGCAAAATGGGCCAAATTATTTGATTCAATTGATGCAAAACAATATCGTGGTACGCCTTACATGCAAGCGAGCTATTACTTTCAAAAGTAAGCTTGTTTGTTTATCAAGGAAACCGGCCAAAGCGCCGGTTTTTTTGTTTTTAACGGCTGATTAATAAAAAATGGATAAAGAATGCCCAGTTTATTTTCTAAAGCTTATGACTGTTTGATGGAACCCTGTTGTGATACCAAGTTGCAAAAACTGGATCAACTCCAACAGAACTGGGCGGATGGGGCTTTGGACTTGACGCCAACCGAGACCATTGAAAAGGTATTAGATGCCGGGCGGCCTGCTAAGCCGGAATGGGTCTCACCTAAGTCGTTACCAAGGCGTCGATTAGGCTCTAAAGAAGGGCACGCAGCGTTAATGCACTCAATTATACATATTGAGTTTAATGCCATTAATCTAGCTTTAGACGCGCTTTATCGTTTTCAAGACATGCCAGAAGCCTATTATCATGACTGGCTCAATGTGGCGGCGGAAGAGGCTTATCATTTTCAAATGGTGCGCGAGCATTTGTTTCATTTAGGCTATGAATATGGGGATTTTCCCGCTCATAATGGGTTGTGGGTCAGCACTGTCGAAACCGATCACGATCCGTTGGTACGCATGGCTTTGGTGCCGAGAACGCTTGAGGCCAGAGGGTTGGATGTGACGCCGGCAATGATTCATAAATTGCGTGCGATTGGTGATAAGCGAGGCGTCGAAATATTAAAAATATTATTGCAGGATGAAATCGGTCATGTGGCCGTAGGCACCCGCTGGTTTCGTTATTTATGTGAGCAGCGTCAACTCAATCCGTTTAATACTTTTACCGAAGTGATCAAAACATTTTTCTATGGCAATCTGCGGGGGCCGTTTAATTTTGAAGCTCGGCAGCAAGCCGGTTTTTCCGAGGATGAGATTGCTTGGTTAAAAACTATTGAACAAACGAGCTTGACGCCATGAAACTGCCTGAAAATCAACGGCAACGCATTATTACACGCCATTTTCAAGCAATTCAGGATCGGGGCTATGAAGCGACGGCCTTGTTTTGGGAGAATCGTCAGGTTCAGCAGTTGCGATTTGACGTCCTGTGGCAATTGTTGTCTCAGCATCCCATCTTTCAGTCGCCCTTGACCGAACCGATTAAAATTTTGGATGTGGGCTGTGGTTTTGGCGATTTCGCTGATTGGCTGACTTCACACTTTCAGGCTTTTGATTATCTCGGCATCGATTTATCGCCCGATATGGTTTTTGCTGGGCAATGCCAATATCCACATCATCAATTTTTGCAGGGTGAAATTTTTGACATTGACTGGGATGATAATCAATTTGATTTTGTGATTTGTTCAGGTGCGCTCAACGAAGTGGTTGAGCCAGCGGAAACGCAAGGGCATTATGCGAAAGCCGTGATCCAAAAGATGGTCGAATTGGCAAAGTATGGGGTGAGTTTGAACCTGTTGAACCAATGTCATGACTGGACAGCCAATCGTCCGGATTTACAAAGCTTTGATCCAGAGCAGATGCGCCGATATTGTCAAACGCTCGCGCCAAAAGTGGTGATGCGGGATGACTATTTGGCCAATGATTTCAGCCTCTATTTAGAGGTGAATGTATGAAGGTTGGTATTGACTTAGGCGGAACCAAAATTGAAGTGGCGGTCTTGGATGACGATAATCAACGGGTGTTTCGGCAAAGAGTGGCGACCCCTCAAGGGGATTACGAGGCGACCTGTAAGGCCATTGTTGGCTTGGTGAATGACGTTCAACAACAGTTTGGTCACTTTGATGGCTTGGGGGTTGGGATTCCAGGCGCTATCTCCAAAAAAACGGGACGGATTAAGAATGCCAATTCCACCTGTTTAATTGGGCGAGATTTACAGGCCGACTTGCAGGCAGTCTTAAAAATGAAAGTGGTATTGGCTAATGATGCCAATTGTTTGGCATTATCAGAAGCCAGTGATGGCGCAGCTGCAGGCGAGGATGTCGTTTTTGCAGTGATTGTTGGGACTGGCTGCGGTGGCGGTTTGGTGGTGAATGGCCAAGTTATCAATGGCATTAACGCCATTGCCGGAGAGTGGGGACATAACCCTATGCCCTGGTTGGAT
This sequence comes from Hydrogenovibrio sp., assembly GCA_965658885.1. Taxonomy (GTDB): domain Bacteria; phylum Pseudomonadota; class Gammaproteobacteria; order Thiomicrospirales; family Thiomicrospiraceae; genus Hydrogenovibrio. The sequence goes on along the minus strand of CBFHUY010000033.1, from coordinate 12,023 downwards.
GCTGGTATGAGCCATCCTAACTGCTATTGCGGCTTATCAGGTTGTATCGAAACCTATTTATCTGGGCCCGCATTATCGTCTCATTTTTTTGCGAAAACAGGGCGCAGTGTGACGGCTCAACAATTGGTTGCGTTGGCGGAACAGGGGGATGCTGCCGCTCAAGCCATGTTAGAAACCTATGCCAATTGGATGGCTAAGGCGCTCGCCAGTGTGATCAATGTGGTTGATCCGGATGTGATTGTTTTAGGCGGGGGGCTTTCAAATATGAAATGGTTATACCAGCGGGTGCCTCAATTGTGGCAACAGTGGGTGTTTAGTGATCAGGTTGAAACCCGTCTTGTGCCCGCAAAATGGGGCGATTCCAGCGGGGTTAGAGGGGCGGCTTGGTTGGCTTCCAATGAGAAAGAATAAACAGGAGAGCAAAATGCAAACAGTGGATTCCGTGGAAACCTGTGAAATTGAAGTGCAAAAGCACCCAGGCCTGGTCGTTTTATATGGTGGAAAGGACTGTCAAGTTTGTCATGCCTTGAAGCCGAAACTAGAAGCAGCGATTGCAGAGCAGTTTCCGCTGATGCAAATGCGCTATTTGGATTGTCATCAGCCGGGTGCTTTGTGCGCGCAAGGCGGGGTAATGAGCTTGCCGACGGTACAGCTCTATTTTAATGGTCAAAAAAGTTTTGAAGCGGTACGCACCTTTAGTGTTGCTTCCGTGATTTCGGCAATAGAGCGTCCCTACAAACTGTTATTTGATTGAATAACTCACGCATCTAGCGTTTGCCATTGCCGCCGGCTTTAATGAGCAGTTGATCCAACCAAAAAGTCGGCAGTAGCCGTTTGAGCAGCGCAAAGACCTTGGTTGGCACCGTGACCGGGTAGCGTGCGCGGGGACGTGAAGAGCTCAGGATTTTTTGTACGATGTCAGTGACCGCTTCTGGTCCCAAAGTAAAGGGAGCCGTGTCGCCCTCGGTTTCAAGTCGTTGAATCATGGATTGATATTGTTGTTGATGAGCACTGTTGTCTGTGACAATCCATTGCTGAAATTGGCGATAGGCATTGGCTCTGAATTTTGAACGAATCGGCCCTGGCTCAATCAAACTGACCTGAATGTCGGTTGATTTCAGTTCTAATCGAAGGGTGTCGGCCAGCCCCTCAATCGCAAATTTGCTGGCATTATAGGCGCCTCGATAGGGCATGGCCGCAAAGCCTAAAATCGAGCTGTTATAAATAATCTTGCCAAACCCTTGGCGTCGCATCCTCGGCAAAATAAGATTGGTGACTTCTTGAGTACCAAATACATTGGTTTCAAATTGATGCGTTAAGGCGTCACGAGACAAATCCTCCACTGCGCCCGGTAATCCAAAAGCCGCATTATTAAATAAAACATCAATTTGTTTGAATTCATTCAAAATGGTGGTGACGGCTGGTTGTATGGAATGACTGTCTGCCAAATCCATTTCGATACTATACAGGCCTTCGGCTTGTAAGCGAGCGACATCATTTGGCTGGCGACAGCAAGCAATGACTTGGTGTCCAAGCTGCGAGAGGGTCTTGGCAGTATCATAACCCATGCCGCTTGAGCAGCCAGTAATCAGTATTGTTTGAGCGTTTTTTATGTCATTGTTTGGCATATCGATTTCTTAATTGGTTGATCAGCGATTATCATAGTGGAAAAAGCGTCTGTTTCCTAGCAAACCCCATTGCATTACAAACAATGTTTTGTGCAAAGTCATAGCAAATTCTTATATAATACTGGGCTAAATTTTAATTTTAAGCGTAACAGCGCAAAGCGAAAGAGATGTCTTTTATAAAGCGGTATTTGATTGCAGGGTTATTGGTTTGGTTACCTTTGGGTGTGACCATTGCTGCGCTGATCTTTTTAGTCAATTTATTTGATCAAAGCCTATTACTGTTGCCAGAAGCCTTTCGTCCGGATGTGTTGCTTGGCATACACATTCCTGGTTTTGGCGTTATCCTTTCGTTTTTATTAATATTCTTTACGGGCATGTTAGTGGCCAATTTTTTTGGGCGCTATTTATACGGGATTTGGGAAAAAATCTTATCACGAATTCCGTTGGTTAGATCCATTTATACGGCGGTAAAACAAATCGCCGAAGCCTTGTTTGGCGATGGTTCACAAACCTTTCAAAAAGCCTATTTGTTACAGTATCCGCGTGAAGGCTTATGGACACTGGCCTTTCAAACCAGTAAAACGCAAGGGGAAGCACAGTTAAAAACCAAATTGCCGGATGTCGTCAATTTATTTGTGCCAACCACGCCCAACCCAACATCCGGTTTTTTTATTATGGCCGCTCGTCATGAGATTGTGGAACTGGATATGACCGTAGATGAAGCTTTGAAAATGGTCATTTCCGGAGGCGTTGTCGTGCCACCTTGGCATCGTGACCCCGCTTATGCCAATGATACGGGAAGTGCCATTTACCCTGGAACAGATGATGTTCCTGTTATCCCAACCAAAACTGAATAACCCCTGACCCAGTCAGTCACTTAGAGAGAAAAGGTATTGCCAATGATGCGTACACACTATTGTGGACAAGTAACCGAAAAATTTGAAAATCAATCTGTCACCGTTTCCGGTTGGGTGCACCGTCGTCGAGATCATGGCGGCGTGATTTTTATCGATTTAAGAGATCGTGAAGGGCTGGTTCAAATTGTCGTCAATCCTGATAACGCTGAGATGTTTGCGATTGCTGAAAAAGTACGCTCTGAATATGTCCTGAAAATCAGCGGTTCGGTTTGCTTGCGAACAGAGGAAACCATTAACCCGAAGATGGTCACGGGTAAAGTCGAGATTGTTGCATCGGCTTTAGAAGTGTTAAGTGCTTCGGACCCTATTCCTTTTCAGCTAGATGATAAACATATTTCTGAAGAAGTTCGCTTGACTTACCGCTATTTGGATTTGCGTCGTGACGAAATGCAGAAGACGTTGCAAACCCGTTATAAAGTGACTCGTTCCATGCGTCGTTATTTGGATGACAATGGCTTTATGGATATTGAAACACCGATTTTAACCAAGTCAACGCCAGAAGGGGCACGGGATTATTTGGTGCCAAGCCGTACTCATCAAAATAAGTTTTTTGCCTTGCCGCAATCGCCACAGCTATTTAAACAGTTATTGATGATGTCTGGCTTTGATCGCTATTATCAAATTACCCGTTGTTTCCGTGATGAAGATTTACGCGCGGATCGTCAACCCGAATTTACCCAGTTGGATATCGAAACATCGTTTATGACCGAAGAAGAAGTGATGACGATGATGGAAGGCTTGGCGAAAACCATCTTCCTTGAAGGCGGAAATGTTGATCTAGGCGATGACTTCCCAAGAATGACTTATGCCGAAGCCATTGAAAAATACGGTATTGACCGTCCTGATTTACGTATTCCGTTGCAACTGGTGGATGTCGCTGATTTATTGCAAGATATTGAATTTAAAGTGTTTGCAGCACCCGCTAAAGACCCAATGGGTCGTGTTGCGGCTTTGCGCGTGCCACAAGGCGGCAAATTGTCCCGTAAAGAAATCGATGACTACACCAAGTTTGTGAGTATCTATGGTGCGAAAGGCTTGGCCTATATTAAAGTGAATGACTTGGCTGCTGGGCTGGACGGATTGCAATCGCCAATCGTGAAGTTCTTTCCGGATCAAGCGTTGGAAATCATGCAACGTGTCGGTGCTGAAGATGGCGATATTGTCTTCTTTGGTGCGGATAAGGCTAAAATTGTTAACGAAGCCTTGGGCGCTTTACGCTGTAAGTTAGGTGAAGACTTAGGGATGATTGAAAAAGAATGGGCACCGGTTTGGGTTGTCGACTTCCCGATGTTTGAAATGGACGAGAAAACCGCCAAAATGACGGCGATTCACCATCCGTTTACCCAGCCAAAAGCCACCACTGAAGAAATCCTAAATCATGATGAACCCCATCAAATGCTATCACGAGCCTATGACTTAGTGATTAACGGCATTGAAGTGGGGGGCGGTTCCGTTCGTATCCACGATACCCACATGCAAGCGGCAGTCTTAAAGCTGTTAGGCATTTCTGATGAAGAAGCGGAAGAGAAATTTGGCTTCTTATTAAGAGCGTTAAAATACGGTTGTCCACCGCATGCCGGTATGGCGTTTGGTTTGGATCGTTTGGTCATGATTATGGCCAAGCGCGATTCCATTCGTGACGTGATTGCCTTCCCGAAAACACAGTCGGCCGCTTGTTTGTTAACGGATGCGCCAGGCAGTGTTGATAATGCGCAATTAACCGATTTGGCCTTGCGATTCCGTAAAGCATTATCCGAATAAGTCGCAACGAATCAAACGGTAGGATGTCCCTATGTCTTTAATTGAGGAGAGTGTGCCGTTAGCATTGCTCAAGCGAATCGATCAGTTGGCAGAAGCCTCTGAGCCGGCTATTCATGTAGATGAGCAGGAAAAGGCACGTCTAAAGAAGCATATCAAACAGCTCTTACGAGACAAGAATGCCCAAATCGTTGCCCACTATTATGTGGATGATGACTTGCAAGCCTTGGCTGAAGAAACGGGTGGAAAGGTTGCGGACTCTTTGGAAATGGCCAATTTTGGCGCGCAATCAGATGCCGATGTCTTAGTGGTGTGCGGCGTGCGTTTTATGGGCGAGACCGCTAAAATGCTCAGCCCTGAGAAAACTGTATTGATGCCGGATTTAGACGCGAATTGTTCATTAGACTTGAGTTGTCCACCGCAAGCCTTTGCGGAATTCTGTGCACAGCATCCGGATCATACGGTGGTGGTGTATGCCAATACCAGTGTTGAAGTGAAAGCGCTGGCCGACTGGGTGGTGACTTCCGGTAATGCACTCGAAATCGTGCGTCATTTAAAAGACCAGGGTAAAAAGATCATTTGGGCGCCGGATCGCCATTTAGGGCGCTGGATTGAAAAAGAAACGGGCATTGAAATGCTGCGTTGGCAAGGCCATTGCATTGTTCATGACGAATTTCAAACTTATGAATTACAAGCACTGGCGAAGCAACATCCTGATGCCAAGATTTTGGTTCATCCCGAATCGCCTTCGGAAGTGGTTGATCTTGCGGATGTGGTGGGGTCAACACGAGTGATGATTGATGCCGTACAAAACTTGCCAGATCAAAAATTTATCGTGGCAACGGATTACGGTATTTTTTACAAAATGAGGCAATTGGCGCCCCATAAAACGCTCATTGTCGCCCCAACGGGCGGGAGTTCTGGCAGTTGCGTCAGTTGTGCGCATTGTCCTTGGATGGCAATGAATGGTTTGCAAAATTTAGCGACGGTGCTGGAAACGGGACAAGGTGAAATTGTCATTGAAGAGTCCATTCGTCAAAAAGCATTACAGTCAGTGGATCGAATGCTGACATTTTCTCGTGAAAAAGGCTTGGTGAAAGCATCCTAAACCGCTTTAAAATGCCTAGGCCTGGTTGTTTTTTGCCTGAATCCCCTCAAGAAATGGCATATTTCGGAGTGATCTAAATTGGCACAATCAAAAAGAATATTGGGAATTGATCCTGGATCACGCAAGGCTGGCTTTGGCATTATTGAGTCTGGGCAATATCATCCGACTTATGTGTTAAGCGGGGTCATCAAGGTTGAAAAGTTTTCCGGCGCCGAACGTTTAAAAAATATTTTTGAATCGGTCATGCAAATTATTGATCAATATCATCCGGATGTGATGGCGATTGAAAAAGTGTTTGTTTATAAAAACCCCAGTTCGGCCATTAAATTGGGTCAAGCCAGAGGGGTGATTCTTTGCGCCGCCGCACTCAAAGACATTCCCATTATGGAATATACCCCCACCCAAATAAAAAGTACCATTGTTGGCCAAGGTCATGCCTCCAAAGATCAGGTACAATTTATGGTCAAAAATTTATTAAAACTCACTGAAAGTCCGCAAGAAGATGCGGCTGATGCACTGGCCGCCGCGCTCTGCCACGACCGTTATTGGACGCTGGGGATTGATCCAGAAAAAATATCTAAAGGCACACGATTTTAAGGATAACGAATGGTTGGTTTTTTATCGGGAAAGCTACACGCAAAACAACCGCCGCAGCTCTTAATCAATGTCAATGGCGTGGGTTATGAGCTTGAAGCCCCTATGTCGACTTTCTATGCGACCGGTGAAGTAGGGTCGGATATTACCTTGCTAACGCATTTGCATGTCCGTGAAGACGCAATGTTGCTCTATGGTTTTGCTACTGAACTTGAACGCAACTTATTTAAAGAGCTAATCAAAGTCAGTGGTATCGGCGCGAAAATGGCGATTGGTATTTTATCGACACTGTCGGTTCACGAGTTTGTGGGTTTGGTCGAGGTTGCGGATGTGGTGGCCTTAACCAAGATTCCCGGCGTGGGTAAAAAGACCGCAGAGCGATTGGTGATTGAAATGCGAGATCGCTTAAAAGGGTGGCAGTTAACCGGGATTGCCACCGCCAGCTCACCTGAGCATCCGTCCCAGTCCCCTTCCTTGCAAGGGACAACACACGCATCGGCGATAGAAGCCTTGATTTCATTGGGTTATAAATCGGCCCAAGCTGAAAAAATGGTTAAATCGGTGGCAACGGATTTAAGTTTGGAAGAGACGATTCGAAAAGCGCTACAGGGCGTAAAATTATAGTCTGTTGATGATTGAAAAATGGGGAGCTTGTCGGCATAAAATCACTGCCACAACTGGTTTCATTCAGTTTATAATTGCTAGCTAAATATGATTGCGAATAGCCTACTTAAAATGCACAAGGAAGAGAAACCTCACAAATGATTGAAACAGATCGCATTGTCGGCGGACAACCGATAGAAGAAGATCGTTTGGTTTTGCCTTCTGTTCGTCCTAAAATCATTTCGGAATATATTGGCCAAACAGCGGTCAGAGAACAGCTGCAATTGTCCATTCATGCGGCAAAGATTCGACAAGAACACCTCGATCATGTTTTGCTTTATGGGCCGCCTGGCCTTGGAAAAACCACCCTCGCCAATATCGTTGCTCAAGAAATGGGCGTCACCCTACGCCAAACCTCTGGCCCTGTCATCGAAAAGCCGGGTGATTTAGCCGCCATCCTCACTCGATTAGAACCTTATGATGTCTTATTCGTTGATGAAATTCATCGACTCAGTCCTATTGTGGAAGAAGTCCTCTATCCGGCGATGGAAGATTTCCAATTGGATATTATTATCGGAGACGGCCCAGCGGCACAAACGGTTAAAATTGAAATTCCGCCATTTACCTTAATAGGCGCTACGACGCGAGCGGGGTTACTGACCTCGCCTTTAAGAGATCGGTTTGGAATCGTTCAACGTTTAGAATTTTATTCGGTTGAAGAGTTATCACAAATTGTGGTGCGTTCGGCCCATATTTTAGGCATAGAAGCCGATGAAGCCGGTGCTTTAGAAGTGGCACGGCGTTCACGAGGCACCCCAAGAATTGCCAATCGTTTACTGAGACGGGTTCGAGATTATGCACAAGTCAAAGGGCAAGGGGTGGTCACCGCTGAAATTGCCGCTTTGGCTTTGGATTTATTGGAAGTGGACCCGCTTGGTTTAGATAAAATGGATCGGCGTTTATTAGAAATGTTGATTCACAAATTTGACAGTCGTCCAGTCGGTATTGATAGTATCTCAGCGGCTTTAGGCGAAGAGCGGGGAACCATTGAGGATGTGATTGAACCCTTTTTGGTTCAGCAAGGATTTTTAGTCAGAACGCCACGTGGGCGGCAAGTTACGCAAAATGCTTATCGGCATTTGGGCTTGATTGAACCAGTAGGTTAAAAGGAAATAGCAAATGAATGAAGATTCGTTATTAGAATTGGTACTCAACGCCAGTCATGTGGTTCAGGGTGTGATGTTGATTTTATTATTGATGTCGATTTTTGCTTGGGCAGTGATCTTTGCCAAGGCCTATCAACTCAGAAAAGCACGCCTTGAAGCCCAGGAATTTGACGATTTATTTTGGGGAACGCCTGAATTAACTCAACTATTTCACATTGTTGAGGGAGAAACCAAACAACAGTATGGTAATGCCGTCATTTTTGAAGCAGGTTTTAAAGAATTTGTACGCCTCAAGCAGCAGGGGGTGACCCACTCCAATGATTTGATCAATGGTACCGAAAGGGCGATGAAAGTGGCTTTTTCTAAACAAATTGAGCGGTTAGAAAATCGGACACCCTTTTTAGCCACCGTCGGTTCTTCCGCACCTTATATTGGTTTGTTTGGAACGGTTTGGGGGGTCATGCATGCTTTTTCCTCTTTGGGCGATATTCAAAATGCAACCTTGGCCGCAGTTGCACCTGGGATTTCAGAGGCATTGATTGCGACAGCAATGGGGTTATTCGCGGCGATTCCAGCCGTTATTGCTTATAACCGCTTAACGGTTAAAGCCGACAAGGTCATTACCCAGTATGAAAACTTTGCAGAAGGCTTGTTAACCATTATCCAGCGACAAGCTCACACCCAAGAAAGTCGACAGGACTAAATAGGCTAACTGATGCGACAAGGATTTCGAACCCAGCCCAAGAAAAAATTAATGGCAGAAATCAATGTGGTGCCCTATATTGATGTCACCTTGATTTTATTGATTATTTTTATGATTACAGCCCCGATTGTTCAGCAAGCGGTCACGGTTGATTTGCCGCAAACCCCCAGAATTAAAACCGAAAAAGCCACGGAGGTGAAACCGATTGAACCGTTTGTGATTTCGGTGACGGCAGAAGGCTTTTATAAAACCTCTCAAGCACCGGATGTGGTGTTGGGTCAAAAAGATTTGGGCAATTTAGTGGCTGAAGTGGTGGCTCGATCACAGTTAAAACCGCAGCAACCTTTTTATATTCAAGGTGATCGTCAAGCCCCTTATGGAAAGGTGGTGAACCTGTTTGTGTTATTGAAAGCCAATGGGGTTGCTAAGGTATCGTTGATGACTGAACCGGAAGAGACAAACTAATATGTTCGCATTTATATTCAGACATCCGATTGCGTTATTTTTTGCACTGGTCTTGCATGCGATGGTTGCAGCGGGTCTCATCTGGGAAAGATTTGACGTTGATGGTGCTATGAAGGTGTCACTTGATGAAGGTGAACAAGCTGAAATAACACAGATCACTGAGATAGAACCCTTGAAAACCTTTACGGTTGACAGTGCGCTGGTGAAAGAGCAGTTGGCAAAAATCAAGCAAGATGAAGCCGAAAAACTCGCTGAACAGAAGCGTCTTAAAGCACAGTCCATTGCCGAAAAACGTCGTTTGGAGCAGATGAAGCGTCAACAACGACTAGAACAGCAAAAAGCCGAACAGCAAAAGCGAATTGCCGAAGCCGAAGCGCGTAAAGCAGATGAAGCAAAACGACTTGCTGAAATTGAAAGGCAAAAGAGTCTTGCTGAACAGAAGCGCGCAGAAGCCGCAAAACGTGCGTCAGAACAGGCGAAAAAAGAAGCGGAACTGGCAGACAAAAAGCGTTTAGAAGCTCAAAAACGGGTTGCCGAAGCGGAAGCTCAGCGTAAAGCAGAAGAAGCTAAAAAACTGGCGTTGCAAAAGAAAATTGAACAACAGGCAGCAGAGAAAAAACGTTTAGAAGCGGAAGCCTTACAAGCTCGATTGCGTAAAGAACAGGAAGAAGCGGAACGTCAATTGCGACAGCAAATCGCCGCTGAAGAAGCCAAAAAACGTCAATTGGCTAAGCAACGAGAGCTTAAAAACTTGAGAGAAACTTATGTGTCGTCCATTGCAGCAAAAGTGAAAGATAATTGGCGTACTGCGTCAAATGTGTCTGAAAAAGCGCAATGTGTCTTGTCGATTACACAGACCCCTGCGGGCAAGATCAGTGGGGTGACGGTCGAAAACTGTAATAAATTTGCAGATAAACAATTTATTAAAGATGCTAAAAATGCGGTTTACAGAGCGGAACCGATGCCTGCGCCGCCTGTTGAAGAATTGTTTGAACGAAATATTAAGTTTGTTTTCAAACCCTAAGGATTGTCATGTTGTTATTAACGAAAAGGAAGTTTTTTTTAGTCTGCGTTCTATGGATGGTGAGTTTGACCAGTCGTGCGGAGTTGACGATTCAGATTGATCAAAGTTCCGCCAGTGCATTACCCATCGCATTAATCCCTTTTGAATTTGAGGGGAAAGGCCATCCGCCGGAAGCGATGGCGCAAATCATCGGTCAAAATTTATTTCGTACAGGCAAGTTTAAAGCGCTGGATGAATCACAGCTTCCGGCCAAACCCAATCATTTGCAAGCTATTCAGTTTGAACGTTGGAAAGCCTTAGGGGTTGATAATTTGCTTATGGGGCGTCTCATTGAAACCAAGGCAGGACTCTATCAAGTGGAAATGCGCTTTGTCGATATTTTGCGAAAAGAGCAAATTATGGGCAAGCGTTGGACAGGTATCGCCAAGTCGAATTTAAGACAAGTCGCCCACAAAATCACTGATTTAATTTATAAAGAGTTGACCGGGATTCAAGGTGCATTCAACACCAAAATCGCTTATGTCACGGTAAAAACCAAAAATAACAATCGTCATTTTAGTTTAGAAGTGGCCGATGCCGATGGTCATAATTCTCATCCTATTCTTCGCTCCACTAACCCGATTATGTCGCCGAGTTGGTCGCCGGATGGAAAGCAATTAGCCTATGTGACCTTTGAAAATGGTCGCTCGGAAATAGTGGTGCAGAGTTTAGATGGTCAGAAGCGAGAAATTATTGCCAGCTTTAAAGGGATTAATGGCGCGCCTGCTTGGTCGCCGGATGGCAAAAAAATGGCCTTAACCTTATCGAAAGATGGTTCGGCTGATGTGTATTTAATGGATATGAAAACGCGTCATTTACGACGGTTAACCCGTAATTGGGCAATTGAAACCGAAGCAGTTTGGGCACCCAATGGCCATTCCTTGTTTTTTAACTCGGATCGACGTGGGCAACCTCAGGTGTTCCAAGTGTTTTTAGATACGGGTGAAATCCGTCGCGTTTCTTTTATTGGTGGCTACAATGCCAACCCCGCCGTATCGCCCGATGGGCGTTATGTGGCAATGGTACATGGTAATAAAGGCTTCCATATTGGCTTATTAGACCTATACAATGAAACGTTTAATGTCATTACCAAAACCTATTTGGATGAATCCCCTTCATTTTCACCCAATGGTGAAATGATTTTATATGCCATGAACCAAGCAGGCCTGGGTAAATTAGCGGTTGTTTCAATAGACAGCAGTGTGACGCAGGTGTTGAGTGTTCAGGATGGCGAGGTGAGAGCGCCTTCTTGGGGACCATTATTAAATGAATAAATTATCGATTGCGACACTGAGTCGAAAAAAGGAGAATCAAATGCATTGGTTAAAAGGATCTTTATTAGGCGCCTTAGCGCTTTCGGTGGTTGCTTGTAGTAGTACCCCAAAAAATGCTTCGGAAGCGGATATGGATATGGCCGCTTCAGAGCAACAGACGGAAGATTATGCTGAAAAAGCCCGTTTGGCATTAGAAAAAGCCAATGCCGATAAAGCCGAAGTGGAAGTATTGCAGGCAGAAGGTGTGAATGGCGCTGCTTTAAGCTCAGAAGATATGGGCGCTGAAGACCTACCTGAAGTAACGGGCGCTGATGCGATGGCACAAACTTTCGAACCAGTCATCTATTTTGGTTATGACCAGTTTATTGTCGATGATCAGTCGCTAGAAACAGTAAAGCATTATGCCGCTATCTTGGTCGATAATCCGGATGAAAAAATTCAACTGGTTGGCCATACCGATGAAAGAGGCACTCCAGAATATAACCTGGCATTGGGTGAAAGACGTGCTAAAGCCGTTGCCGAAGCTTTTATGTTATATGGTGTGAATACCAGTCGTATTGCCGTGATTACCATGGGTGAAGAAGTCCCAGCAGATTTAGCCCATACTGAAGCCGCTTGGGCTAAAAATAGACGCGTTGAAATTAAAGCACAATAATAAGGTTTTGAATTGATGAAAGCGACATATCTATCTAAACGAGTAGCGATTTTAACGTTGACAGGCTTAATGGGTGTCGGTATGGCCGC
>CBFHUY010000032.1:0-15565 GCA_965658885.1 Hydrogenovibrio sp. | reverse complement strand
TCGGTCACCGCATACACTACGGGTAGCACCATTGAAATCAAGGCGGTATTGCTGGTAATTTCGGTTGAAAAAGTCACCATTGATGCGATTAAGATCATCAGTAATAACGGTGGTAGATGAGTGATGGCTTGCAGCCACTCGGCCAGTTGGGTCGCTAATCCGGTATCGGTAAAGGCGTTGGCAATGGCAAATCCCGCCCCAAATAGAAAGATGATTTCATAAGGAATCTTTCGCGCATCTTCCCAAGCGAGGATATTGAAAGGTGGCATAAACATCAGCAGCCCAAATCCCAGTAGTATTCCTTTTTCATTCAGTCCTAAACCTGAGTAATAAGGCTCGATGGGAGAGTTAAGCAACAGCAGTCCAACCATCGCGAGCAATGCAAAAGTGACCTTTTTTTGATCTCTCGAGAGTCCGTGGGGTTGGGTTTTTGCATCGATCTGATCTTTATCAACGCCGATAGACAGAATCCAACCGACAACCAAAAACATCATCATCGCTAACGGTAGCACTAAACCAATCCATTGAATAAAGGGAATAGCGGGGAGTTGGTGTTCTTCAAACAGTCCAAATAAAATAAGGTTCGGTGGGGTGCCAATGGGGGTGATGATGCCACCGATGCTGGCTCCATAGGCAATGGCCAAAGCAAATCGGATTTTAAGTTGAGGATTGTCAGATAGAAAAATGGCGAGTGGAATGAGTAATAACGTGGTGGTGGTATTCGATAAAAATGCGCTTAAAGTACCGGATGTGATGGCAAGTGCGTAAATCATGCCTCGAGCGGTACTGGGAAAAATGGTGAGCATTTTATGAGAAATTTTTTGATGTAACAGGGTTTTTTCAACGGCGATGGCCAGCATAAATCCCCCTAAAAATAGGAAGATAATGGACTTGGCATAATTCGGGGCAACGTTATTGGTATCGGCGATTCCGAACATAGGAAACAAGACGATGGGTAATAAAGCGACCCAACCTAAAGGCAGGGTTTCATTGCTCCATAATATCACCATAAAGATGACTAAACCCAAGAGTGCAGCTTGTTGAGCGGTAATCACTAGAGTCAATAAGCTGAAGATGACTGTCCCCACCAATAAGGCAATGAGCAGCTCTTTGGTGGTTTGTTTGGTATCTGACATGATCACTCCTCAACAGCATGATAATAACAAGATTATAAATGGGTAACAGCCGATTGTGATTGTTTTTGTATACTTGATAAGTTGCTAACTTATTGTGGCATGGCTTTATAATAGTAAGTCCGTTAACTTGGAGCGTTTTATGTCAACCCATTTCCCTGTTGAATCAATTTTATCTGGCTGTCAGCAATGTCAAACGCCATTAGGATTTGATTTCACGTTTGCCTATCAGCCAATTGTCGATATTGCTGAAAAGACCATTTGGGGATATGAAGCCTTGGTTCGGGGATCGAACAATGAAAGTGCAAGATCGATTTTGGAAAAAGTGAATGATGATAACCGTTACGCATTTGACCAGGCCTGCCGAACCACAGCGATTACCTTAGCGAGTCAGTTGGGGCTTGATAAAATGCTCAGTATTAATTTTTTACCCAATGCAGTTTATGAGCCCAAACACTGTATTCAAAGTACGTTAAGAGCCGCTAAACAAAGTAGCTTTCCTATTGAAAACATCATGTTTGAAATTACTGAGTCAGAAGCCGTAGTGGATAGACAACATCTAGCCAATATTTTCGAACATTATCAATCTCAAGGGTTTACAACTGGGTTAGATGACTTTGGTGCAGGGCATGCAGGATTAAATATGTTGGCCAGCTTTGTACCCAATATTTTAAAAATTGATATTGAACTGGTCAGAGATATTGATCAAATTTCGGTCAAGCAAATTATCGTCCGAAATTTGGTGACCATGTGTCACCAATTGGGTATACGCGTATTGGCTGAAGGGGTAGAAAGAAAAGAGGAAGTAGACTTTTTTGAAAGCCTCCAGGTAACCTTAATGCAGGGGTTTTATTTTGCTAAGCCCGGGTTTGAGAGTTTACCCAAAGTCGATTTTGACTGATTCCCGTCAAACTTAAGCAAAACTGGGTTAAAAACGACCAGGCCTGGTCATTTTACCCTGTTTTTAACCCATGCCACCAAACACCAAGCCGACGTACGTGGTTAAGATCATCGCTAAAAAGCCCCAAGTTGCCATTCGCAAAGCGCCTTTCATCATATTGGCGCCGCCCGTTTTAGCCGCAATGGCACCTAAGATGGCCAGTAACAGTAATGAACTGGAGGCAATAATGATGCCTAGGTTTTCCATCGGTAAGATAACAACCAATAATACCGGGACTGCGGCACCGGAGACGAAAGCGGCTGCCGACGCCATTGCGGCCTGAAGTGGGCGGGCAGTGTGAATTTCTGATAGACCTAATTCATCTTTAGCATGGGCACCGAGCGCATCATGTTCCATCAATTCGGTCGCGACTTGATTGGCGGTGGCTTCGCTAACCCCTCTTTGACGATAAATCAATGCCAGCTCTGCGTGTTCGACTTCCCAGTTTTCTTCAAGTGCAATTTTTTCTTTTTCCAGGTCCGCTTTTTCGGTGTCGGACTGAGAGCTAACAGAGACATATTCCCCTGCCGCCATAGATAAGGCACCCGCCACCAAAGCTGCAACCGCTACCACCAAAATGGCTTCCTTGTCTGCGCCGGAGGCGATGACACCGACCAGTAAACTGACCACGGAGATAATACCATCATTCGCACCCAAAACCGCAGCACGTAACCAGCCCATACGATGGCTATAGTGCTCTTCAGCCATGTGGTCATCCAGCATTTCATCTGTGTAGTGTGACATAAGGTTTCGTTCCAAATTGATGTGGTGTTGTATTTTAACGATTTTTAAAAACACTTTTCATTGTAAAAAATAGGGTTTTGTTCATTAACTCAGATCATTTCGCCCTGTGAGCCGGAATGACCCAACTATGACTCATCCAGCGCCAATCGCCATTTGGCATCTGTTGCGTGCAAGCATAGCGATTACGAGGCGGGGTCAGCGGCTCGGAACTTTGAATTTGTAATTGGGTGTCATTGATCCAGTTGAGCTTTAGAGGCGTTCCGGCCTGATCGAAGCATTGAATAGTTTGGCTAGGCGGCTGTTTAAACGTCAGTGTGAGTTGGGGCGGATTTTGTTCAATAACCGGATCAAAAGGACTGAGTTGTTGAACTGGAAGGGGCTGCGTATGCACTTTGAGCTTAAAGCTTTCCATATCCCCATGTCGTTCATTAATGGGAAAACGCATTAACGCTCTGAGATCGGAATCATGGCCAACAGCGCCCGAATTTTGGGCGATACCGATATACCCCATTTCTTTAATTAAGTTGGCAAGCGGCTCGGAAAAATCACCAAATGGGTAAGAGAATAATTTGAGGTTGGTTGGGGGTTGACCCAATTCGGATTCCAGTCTTTTTTGCGCATGGTTTAGATCGGTTAAAACACGTTGGCGCCAATCGGCAACAGATTCCTGTTCGGCTTGAATCATCGAGTTGTGATGACGCGAATGGTTGGCAAACTCGGCGCCAAATTGTTGCATTTCTCGCATTTGATCCCAAGTCATATTCGATGAATAATGGCGATCAATCTGATCGGTACTGACGAATATCGTCAAAGGCCAGCCGCGGGCTTTAAAGCGTGGAAAAGCGTCTGAATAAACGCTTTTCCAGGCATCATCTATGGTGAAAACCACGGTCTTTTCGGGGATAGGGGTTTTCTCAATCAGTGCTTTGACCAGCTTGGAAAGTGGCCAAACCGTAAAGTTTTCTTCAGCAAGATATTGCATTTGCGCATCCAGTTGCTCCAGCCGAACATTGGTGCTGGGTAAATGATCTTCACCAAAGTGGTGATACATTAAAATCACGGCGTGAGACTCGGCTGGCTTCGCTTGTGGAGAATGGCTGTCTGAAAAATTAAACAGCAGTAGAGCCAGGATCAGCACGATCGAAAAAAGGCCAATCCAATGAGGTATTAAGCGTCGTTGGAAGCATTTGGGCATATTCGAATTACCTTGTTGGCTGCAAAAGGTGGATGGTGAAGCAAAGACGAGAAGATAGGGTAACCGAGATTGCGAGAAAAAAATAGCCAGGCCTGGGGATTTTTGGTGTAATGAGCGCACTCTAAACAACAGGTGTGACCTAACGCGAATGGAACAACCTTTTTTAATATCGGTGGCAGAAGCCGTGGAGCAAATCTTGGCTGGCCAGGTTATTGCCTATCCGACGGAAGCTGTCTATGGCTTGGGCTGTGATCCGTTTAATAAACAAGCTTTTGAGCAGTTGTTGCAGCTCAAAAACCGATCACTAGAAAAGGGGGTGATTTTAATTGCGGCATCCGTTGCGCAATTAGAAGGGTTAGTTGAAATCCAGAATCAGCCTTGGACGCAGGCAGTGCTACAGAGTTGGCAAGATACGACTCAACCGATGACTTGGGTTTTGCCAGCGCGGTCAAAGGTTCCAACTTGGTTAACCGGTGGTCGAACGACTTTAGCAGTGAGAGTGACCCATCATCCTGTCGCTAAGGCCTTGTGTGAACAGCTCCAAATGCCGCTGGTATCAACCAGCGCGAATATGAGCGGCGAATCCCCCATTCGTTCGGCAATGGATTGTGCAAATGCCTTTCCCAGTTTAGCGGTTGTTGAAGGCGACTTAATGGGTCAAGCACAGCCTTCACAAATTTGGGATGCTGAAACCATGACTCGGCTAAGATAAAATCTGGCGCGAAATTCTATAGAAATATGACATTATTAGCTGGCTTTTTTGGATTTTTGGTAGAGTGGCATTACCTTTTTTGCGTAGCGGGTTAAGTCCTTAATGCGCGAATCGTGTGCAGGGTGGGTGCTTAAAAATTCTGGGGGCGCATCTTTTGATATTTTCGCCATTTTTTTCCAAACGGAAACAGCATCATAAGGGTTATAACCACCTCTTGCTGCCAGTTCGACACCCATTCGATCCGCTTCAATTTCATGCGTTCGACTATTTGGTAAAATGAAGGTGGCTTGCATGACCATACTGGTGGCATCCATTGCCAAGCCTTCCATGCCAGTTAAGATACTTAATGCAGTGAGTCCCGCTTGACCTAGCATGGCTTGAGACGCGCGTTCTCGGCCATGTTCACGTAGAGCGTGCGCAATTTCATGCCCCATAATGGCAGCCATTTCGCCATCGGTTAAGTTGAGCTTCTGAATGATGCCGGTATAAAAAGCAATTTTACCGCCTGGCATACACCAGGCATTCAGTTGATCTGAAGTAATTAAATTGACTTCCCATTGCCAGTTTAAAGCGTCTTTTCGATAAATTTGGGTTTGTGGAATCAGGCGATCGGCAATGGTTTTGAGTCGTTTCACCGTTTGGGGGTCGGTATTAAGTGCATTTTTTTTCTTCGCTTCGGATAAGACTTGTTGGTATGCTTTGACCGCACCTTGAGTCATCTGCTTTTCGGAAACCAATAGCATTTGTTGACGATCAACGCCGACAGTCCCTTTTTTGGTGGTCGCACTGCTACAACCAATTAATGTGACGACTGACAGCGAAACTATAGCCGTGAGGCTCCAACGCTGGGTCCACTTTTTGAGATAAGACATCTTAATGGGTTCCTAACCAATAAATGAATGACTATTTTAAAGAATAACGGGCAAGTTTTCTATTAAAATGGCGGCACTTGAATTAGAACCCTTAAGGAAATGTTATGACAACCGATGCGACCTCCCCAATTGATATTGAAGCTGTTAAAAACTATTTATTAAGCTTGCAAGACGATATTTGTGCTCAGCTTGCCGAGGAAGATGGTTCAACAGACTTTATAGTAGATGAATGGCAAAGAGAGCCGGATACCGGCACTATGGGATTAAGCGGTGGGGGACGCAGTCGCGTATTGGAAGGCGGTGATGTGATTGAAAAAGGTGGCGTCAACTTTTCACATGTCTTTGGTAAAACTTTACCCGCTTCTGCAACAGCCCATCGCCCTGAACTGGCAGGCAGATCTTTTCAAGCACTTGGTGTTTCGTTAGTGATCCATCCACGAAATCCCTATGTACCGACGTCTCATGCGAATGTTCGTTTATTTGTGGCGGAAAAACCAGGAGAAGACCCGGTTTGGTGGTTTGGTGGCGGTTTTGATTTAACGCCTTTTTATCCTTTTGAGCAAGACGTGGTGCATTGGCACTTGCAATCTAAGGAAGCCTGCGATCCATTTGGGGAAGAGATTTACTCAAAATATAAAGAATGGTGTGATGAGTATTTCTATTTGAAACACCGTAATGAAACGCGAGGTGTGGGTGGATTATTTTATGATGACTTGAATGAAAGCACCTTTGGCTGGGATTTTGACACCTGTTTTAAATTTATGCAATCAGTTGGTAATCACTATATTACGGCCTATAGACCCATCGTTGCCCGTCGAAAAGATTTGCAATATGGTGATCGTCAAAGAGATTTTCAACTCTATCGTCGTGGACGTTATGCTGAATTCAATTTGGCCTTTGATCGCGGCACCATTTTTGGGTTGCAAACAGGGGGTCGCACCGAATCCATTTTAATGTCGATGCCGCCGATTGCCACTTGGAAATATGATTATCACCCAGAGCCTGGTTCGGAAGAGGCGCAACTGTATGAGTATCTTTCACCGAAAAACTGGTTAAATCAATAAGCCCCCTTACGGTTGACTGTGGATACGATTCGAGTCGATAAATGGTTATGGGCCGCGCGGTTTTTTAAAACCCGTGGCATCGCTTTAGCTGCGATTAAAGGTGGTAAAATCGAACTCAATGGGTCCAAGCCGAAACCCAGTAAAACGGTTTCCATTGGAGATCATCTCAAAATTACTCAGCCCCATCGAAAGGTTGAAGTTACCGTTTTGCAAATTACAGACAAACGTGGTTCAGCCGAAATGGCTGCACTCCTCTATCAGCTAGACAATGAAACGTTAAATCAAAAGACTTTATCAGCGGGTCTTGCTCTAGCTGGATTCCGAGAAAAAGGCAAAGGCCGCCCAACCAAACGCGATCGCCGAAAAATCGAACAACTTTACGACAAAATTTAGCAAATATTTTCATCCTAACATAGGAAATTTGAGTGAAAACGTATCTTGTTTTATATGACGCTCAAAAAAAAGAGCTATTTGAAAGCGATATAAAACCGCTTTTAGCAGAGTCAGACTGTGATTTTTTGGCTTATGAAGGTCAGTCGTTAGATGACTTATCTGAAAATCAAAAAGTTCTGCTATGGCTTGGAGATGCTGATATCAAAACACTATTGCCGATAGCTGTTGAGCAGATCTGGCAAATTGGTGTCATACCTCATCCAGAGATGAATCGTTCATTCAAGTTGTTTAGAGGGCTTGGAACAGCGGAAGATGGAATTGCTGCTATTCTTGACAACCCTGAACCCATTGCTATGGATTTAATGGTTTGCAATCAGCAGTGTGTATTAGGGTCGGTGATGATTGGGAATCCTGAGGTGATGATGCCCGCCGCGTTAATGGATGAAAATTGGTGGTGCAAAATAAAAAACTTTTTTGTGCTATTGATGAGTTTTCGGCAAACAACACTGGTTTCTTACCAAATGACAACTGAAAAAGAGGCGCAAGTGAATACCGCAGCCTTAAGTATGTCATTAGTGTATCGCCCGAGTAATAGTGAATTTACCAAAAGAACCATTGGTGAAACCGAGCAAGATGAAGCGACACTGAATGCGGTCATTTTCTCGCCAAGAAGTATCGTTGAAAGTTTGCACTTCTTATGGACAAAATTCTTACCTAAACAGGTCAAAACACAGGAACGTTTACCTCGTTACCTAGGCCATATCAAAACAACAAGTCTCACAGTTAAAAGTGATTCAGGCCTGCTCAATATTAGTATTGATGGTGAAGCATCGCAGGAGGCGATTTTAAAAGTTAATATTCAGGCTGATGCGTTACAAACCCTTGGTCTGACTTTACCCGAAAAACTGTCCGTGTCTGAACAGAAGGAAACAGTGCGGGTTGCCAATTTACCAAAAGGTCAAGTAGTTAAGGCATTGGTTAATCGTCCACTCAGTTGGATTCATCATTCAGATCCTGAAGAGGTAAAAGAAACCTTTATCGCGATCCATGAAAACGCTCAGTCGTCAGAATCCTATAAAGTACTGATGGTACTTTCAATCTTATTAGCAACGGTAGGATTATTTGCAAATGCCACACCTGTGATTATAGGTGCAATGATTCTAGCACCACTAATGTCTCCCATCATTTCTTTATCAATGGGGGTTCTAAGACAAAATATTGATCTAATAGCGACCAGTAGCAGGACGTTACTCGTGGGCATAAGTCTGGCCTTAGTATTTGGCACAGTGCTAACGTGGTTAATCCCTTTGACAATGATTACGCCTGAAATTCAGGCACGTCTGAGTCCTAATCTATTGGACTTAGGGGTGGCTATTTTTTCTGGTATTGCTGCGGCTTATGCCAGTGCGCGTTCAGAAGTGGCGAAGAGTTTAGCGGGTGTGGCTATCGCGGTGGCTTTGGTTCCCCCATTAGGTGTAGCTGCTATTGGGATTGGTTGGTGGGAGTGGTCCATTTTTTGGGGTGCTTTCTTGCTCTTTTTAACCAACTTAGTTGGCATTATTTTAGCGGCAGCAGCCACTTTTTTACTGATGGGGTTCAGTCCTTTCCACTTAGCCAAACGTGGATTATTAATTACGACGGTTTTTGTGTTGGTTGTCAGTATTCCATTGGTATTTGCATTTAATAGTTTGGTTCAGAAGCAGCGCATAACCTCTGTTTTGCAACAATTAGAATTTCAAGACATTGAGGTTAGGGATATTCAAGTGATCAGTAATGATGAGCAGATTATTGCTGTGAAAATACTGGCCAATCGTGTGTTGCAGTCAGATGATATTGGTGCTGTAAAAAGTAAAATGGAAAAAGAATTGGGACATACTATTCGTTTAGAAGCACAATTGGTCGTGGTTCAATAGGTTACATTGGCCTCTGGCATAAAAAAACCTGTTTAAAAACAGGTTTTTTTAGACGCTTGCGTGTCGGGTCGATTAGGATTGTGCTAATCGAGCAATCGCGGCACGCTTTTTAGCAATCAGATTTTGAATGATAGGGGTCATCATCAAATCCATTGCCTGAACCATGTGTTGACCACCACAGACAAGGGTTTCTTCGTTCTGTAGGAAAGCGCCTTCAATTTGATCTTTGACCGCTTCTAAGTCGATATCTTGATGGCGAATATGACAAATCAACAATGAATCTTCTGGTGCCGGCCCCATGGGTGCATCAGGAGACATGGTTGAAAATGGATCAGAAGTGTCAATTAACGGTACACGGTGGAAATTGATATGTGTACGGTGGAACTGTGGCACGATGGTTTCAATATAGTCAGGCATACGCTCAAGAATAATGTCGTGAACTTGCTGAACAGAATATGGACGCTCTGACGTATCACGATAGATTTTTTGCATCCATTCGATATTGACACAAGGGGCAACACCAATACCAAGATCTACATATTGGGCAACATTGTGCATGCCTTCTTCAGGGCCATGATCCATACGTTTAACCATGCCATGTAAGCCTTCATAGAAAAGTACATCTGTACCTTCCGGAATGGGTTCCCAAGGGGTAAATTCACCTGGAGAAAGGTCGGTACCTAGGCGTGCATTGTGCTCTGCCGCTTCATCATCGCTATGAATGTAGTAACGACGCTTACCTGTTGCATTTTCTTTATACTCTTTAAACAACGCTTCTAATTCGGCAAATTCATTGGCTGCTTCAGCAAAATGCGTTAGAACTGGACCGCCATTGGCTTTAGACTCAGCAACTTTTTGTTTCATATCCGCACGACAATATTTATGGTAGCTGTCACCTTCAACAATGGCGACATTTAAATTTTCACGGTCAAAAATCTTTTCTACTGCGCGTTTAACAAATGAAGTCCCCGCGCCAGATGAGCCTGTTACGGTTACGATAGGATGTTCTACTGACATATGATTGTCTCCTTTAGTAGGGTTGCCAAGTCAAAAGGGTTGGCAAGCAATCTTACCGAATAGTGTGGTATTCAGTAAGTGTTTTAAGTTATAAAAATTAAAAAGTTTGAAAAATGTTATACATCAATATTTTCAGCTTTAAGCGCATTGCTTTCAATGAAGTCTCTTCTGGGTTCAACTTCATCGCCCATCAGGGTCGTAAAGACTTGGTCAGCCTGAACTGCATCAGAAATTTTAACCTGTAACAGGCGGCGGGCTTCTGCGTTCATGGTCGTTTCCCAAAGCTGCTCTGGGTTCATTTCCCCCAGACCTTTATAGCGCTGAATGCTTTGTCCACGTTTTGCTTCTGCCAATAACCAATCCATGACTTCCTTAAAGCTTGAAACGGCTTGTTCTTTTTCACCTCGTTGAATCTTCGCTTGATCAGTTAGTAAGCCTTTTAGTTGGCTTGCTACCTTGGCGATGTTTTCAAATTCAGCGGAAGCAAAGAAATCTTCATCGTAAATCTGTGAGGTTAAAGTCCCATGTTCACGCTGTTGTAAGCGAATTTGAAATTGTGTTTCGCCATCTAATGCCGGTTCAACTTGAAGCTGATATTCGACTTTTTGCAATTCACCAATGGCTTGTAGACGTGGTAAGGCTTCATTTATCCACTGCTGACAGGCATCATAATCATTTAGGGTATCCACTTGGATTGGATTTAAATCCAGCATGAGCTCCAAGAAGGTGTGGCTAAAACGTCTGGCTAAACGTGAAATAATGCGATTGGCTTGCAAGAAGCTTTTAGCCAAAGTCTCGAGTGCCATCTCTTTAATGGCCGGCGCTTCGGGCGCAGTCCATAAAGCGGCTTTATCTAAAGCGGATTGTAATAAATAGCTTTCTAATTCACCGTCATCTTTTAAGTAAGCTTCTTGCTTTCCTTTTTTAACCTTATATAAAGGTGGTTGCGCAATATAAATGTAGCCCCTTTCAATTAATTCGGGCATTTGGCGATAGAAAAAGGTCAACAGTAAGGTTCGAATGTGGGAACCATCCACATCGGCATCGGTCATGATTATAATGCGGTGATAGCGTAGCTTGTCCGGGTTATATTCTTCATGGCCAATCCCACAGCCTAAGGCGGTAATGAGCGTGCCTACTTCGGCAGATGCCAGCATCTTATCAAAGCGTGCTTTTTCAACATTAAGGATTTTACCTTTAAGCGGCAAAATTGCTTGGGTACGACGATCTCGACCTTGCTTGGCCGAGCCCCCTGCGGAATCCCCCTCCACTAGGTAAAGTTCGGATAGGGCAGGATCTTTTTCCTGACAGTCGGCCAGTTTTCCGGGAAGCCCAGCAATATCCAGCGCGCCATTACGGCGTGTCATTTCACGTGCTTTACGCGCTGCTTCTCGTGCTCGTGCTGCATCGACAATCTTGGAAAAGACCGATTGTGCTTCTTTAGGATGTTCCAGTAAATATTCAGCTAACTTTTCATTCATCGCAGTTTCAACGGCGGATTTCACTTCTGATGAAACCAGTTTATCTTTCGTTTGCGATGAAAACTTTGGGTCAGGGACTTTAACTGAAATAACCGCAGCAAGCCCTTCACGTGCATCATCACCGGAGACGGTCATTTTGTATTTTTTGGTCAAACCTTCCTTCTCAGCATACTGATTGAGTGTTCGCGTCAATGCCGCTCGAAAGCCTGAAAGGTGGGTTCCGCCATCACGTTGTGGGATATTGTTGGTAAAGCAAAAAATTGACTCTTGATAGGCTTCAGACCATTGCATGGCCACTTCCACCACAATATCTTCGCGTGTGGTTGAGAAGTAAAAAGCTTTTTCATTAATGGGCGTTTTATTGGTATTGATGTAATCAACAAAGGCCTTGATGCCGCCTTCAAACTGGAAAACCTCATGGCGATCATCTCGCTTATCCAGTAGCTCAATATGGACACCCGAGTTTAGAAAAGACAGTTCGCGTAAGCGTTTTAACAAGTAGTCAAAACTAAATTCGGTTTGGGTAAACGTTTCCTTGCTGGGTAAAAAGCGAATCTCTGTACCGGTTTCTGTGGTTTCTGAAACGGGTTTAAGCGGTTCAACAGGAACACCATGGCGGTATGTTTGTTTCCAAACGTGTCCTTCGCGTTTAATCGTTAGGTGCAGTTCTTCAGACAAAGCATTGACCACTGAAACCCCCACCCCATGTAGCCCGCCGGAAACTTTGTAAGAGTTATCATCAAATTTCCCACCTGCATGCAATACCGTCATAATGACTTCTGCTGCAGAAACGCCTTCTTCTTCATGGATGCCGACTGGAATACCGCGTCCATTATCGGTGACAGAGACAGAACCATCCGTGTGAATGGTGACGACAACCTTGTCGCAATGACCTGCTAAAGCTTCATCAATGCCGTTGTCAACGACTTCAAAAACCATGTGATGAAGGCCAGTGCCATCATCGGTATCCCCAATATACATTCCTGGGCGTTTACGAACCGCGTCCAGGCCTTTTAGAACCTTAATTGAGGAGGAATTATATTCATCAGGTAGGTTGGTTTTTTCAGCATCTGTGGTCATAGGTAAGGGGTCTTTTTATTTGTCGAGATTTGTGTTGAATACAATCAAAATAACTTGGCAATTTTACCATAATTTTTCTAATTTTGTCTCGCTTAAATGCTATCAGAAACAGCAGATGTAATGCTTTGATAAAAAAGGATAATTTGATAGTTTTAACTTGTCGGAATCGACAGAACATAAGTGTTTGTCATTAAGAATAACCAGGCCTGGTGGCTTAATGACAGGTTTTTGACTTGGCCTTTTCAAACATGGCCTTCATCGCAGCACGACGTTTGGTGGCTTGTACATAGTCTGTCGGCTGCGCTGGAACGATGAGTAAGTAATCACCGAGTTTTAAATCGCTCGATTGGAGGCTGGGTTGGTCAAACGCTTTTTGACTGATAGGACTGATCACTGAGAGGCTTAATTTAGGATTAAGGTATTTGAGTGCCGCAACGGTGCCCAGCCCAGAATTGCTATGAAAAGCGCCATTTAAGTGGATAATTTGACTATTAGGGTACTGGCCATGAGCTAAATGAATGGATTCAGCCATGCTATTGTCGCGTAACAGTTGAGCGAAGTAGCTATTGCTAGGTTGAGATTGTCCATTATGAGACGCCTTTCCTTGCTGCATAAACTGTTGAAACTGAGCTTCATAAGCTGGATCTGAATAAAAGGGGTCTTTTGGAAGATATTGAGCGTCATGACTTGGTAATTTTTTTAAATACGTCTTGCCTTGTCGTCCAACACAACGCACTGTATCCGCCGGCGCATTGGCGGCGATTACGGGCATAAAATGTTGCTTGGCAAACTCGACTAAGGGTCGGTAACTGGCGGCATAATTTCCCCAAGCAGGCGCCTCTTTAATTAAGGTCTTTTCGCCAATCTCACTATCGAGATAGCGATTTAATACGTCTTGTTGGTCACGATTAAATTGTTCCATCGACAGCACCTGATGGGGCTTTTGTTGAAATAATTTCGCTTGAAGTTGGGCTTGAAACAGGTGAACGGCATGGTTGCCATGAAATTCACCGATAAAGATCACTTCTCTATCGGCTAGTTTTTTTACCAATGATGCTAGGGAAAGGACTTCTAGCGTTTGGCTATCGACTATTTGGTAGTCGTATAAGGTCGTGAAAGGGGCGAGTTTGGGTAGATTATTTGCACTCACCCCTTGGCTAACAATAAACTGGCTGACAATGAAAAAAAGCCAACCAAGATGCGTGTACCGCATGATTATTTGGGTTCAAATTTAAATTTTTGACCGGCGACTGATGCTTCATACATGAGGCCGCCTTTGGCGATAATAAAGGTAGCCATGCCTTTGTAATAGTTTGCGGTGGTTTTAGCATTGTTTTGACCGCCGCTAGCAGAAGTTGACATGCCTTTGGTTCCCGCTTCAGCCGAAGCACCCGCTGTTAGCACCACCACAGTCGCTTGCGCACTAAATTCAAAGTTATCACTGGTAAAGTCTTTATAGGCTCGTTCATCTTCAAAAAAGATGACTTGGCTATAGGCTTGACCGCCCATCTGAAACCCAATAGAGGCCTGGTAAAGGGTGGATTTTCCCATATATTTATGGCCCTTATAAACACGCCCTTCACCATAAGCACCACCCACGACAAAGCCCGCTTTGGCAATGGTTGGAAAAATCGCATAGCCATAAGCGGAATCAAAAAATGCCTGAGGGGCTTTGGCATCCTTAAACATGTCGACGGTATCTTTATATTCATCAGCAGCAGCGGGTTGGAATAAAAAGGGAAGACATAATAATAAAGCAAGTAGTGGGGTTCTCATTAGGTATCCTTTTTATGAGGTCGATTCACAGTGTGTTTAAAGCTTAATCATGGCGCAATGCTTAAGAAATATCAAGCAAAATGCCTTTAAAATACCCATACCCAATGGGCACGACGGGATTGGGCATTTTAAGCCAAGCCTTGCGCTAAACAAGGAAAAACCCGATAGCTTAAAGGTGTATTGGGCAACAGCGCTTTTAAGGCCGCTAGAACCCCTGGGTAATCCTCATAAGTGGTTTCGACCTCTAAGCGCATTTTGGGGATATAGCCGGCGACTTTCTCATCCACGGTTTCAAACGTTTGTTGTGGATGATAGGATTCAACGCGGTATATGTGAAAACGCATTTCTGGTTGCATCACCAATAGTGCATCACTTAAAACATGCTTATGTTTTGGGTCTATCAGGACTTGAAGTTGCACAGCATCTTGTTGTTCTTTAGACATGTTGCTCTCCTTTATCGGTTGCGGTTTGTCCTAAAGACATGAGCCCAAATCGTTGGAAAATAATCGGTAAAATTAACAGGGTTAAAAGGGTTGAAGTAATCAGCCCGCCAATGACGACGATTGCTAAGGGTCGTTGAATTTCTGAACCTGCCCCGGTGGCAAACACCAAAGGAACTAGGCCAAGTGCGGCAATTGAAGCGGTCATTAATACGGGTCTGAGACGACGTAATGCCCCTTGAATCAACACTTCTGCCATTGGTAACCCTTCCGCTATCAGTTGGTTAAAGTAACTAATCATCACCACCCCGTTTAAGACCGCTATCCCCAATAAGGCGATAAAGCCGACTGAGGCGGGAACCGATAAATATTCCCCCGTGATCCAAAGGGCAACAATGCCGCCAATCAATGCAAATGGAATATTAACTAATACCATCAGCGATTGTGAGATCGATTGGAAAGTACTAAACAAAATTATAAAAATCAACACCAAGGCAATCGGAACAACAATCGACAGCTTTTCAGCAGCCCGCTGCTGGTTTTCGAATTGTCCGCCCCACTCAAAATAAACGCCTTCTGGCGCAGTTAGTTTTGCTGCCTCCCGCTTGGCATCTTCAACAAAGCTGACCAAATCTCGACCCGAGACATTGGCTATAACGGTTGCATAGCGCTTGCCTTGCTCACGCTGAATCGATACCAGCCCAGTCACTTCTTTGGCTGACACGAGTTGACTTAGTAAAACGGAATGGCCGTTTGCCAGTGCGACTGGCTGTTGCAACATTTCGATTTTGGATGCCTTACTAGT
>CBFHUY010000031.1:0-15568 GCA_965658885.1 Hydrogenovibrio sp. | reverse complement strand
CACATAGCTTGTTGCAAGCAGGCCTGGTTGGATTTAAGGGGATTGGTGGGTTTCATTTAATGGCCGATGCGACCCAAACGGTTGCTGTTGAAAAATTGCGCCAATGCAAGCGACGCCCAGAAAAGCCCTTTGCAATATTGTGTCGTGATTTGGACATGGCGCAACAACTGGCGGATTTGTCCGAGCATGAAAAGCGTTTGTTGTGTTCGCCAGCGCATCCCATTGTCTTAGTGAAGCGCCGTCAGGACACGGCGTTAGCCCAATCGCTCAGTGATGCCGTTGCGCCTGGATTGACGCACATAGGCCTCTTTTTGGCCTATACGCCATTACAGCAGCTCTTGTTTAAATTTGTGACGGTTCCATTGGTCGCGACCAGTGCCAATCTATCTGGCGACCCCATTTTGACCGATGCCAAATCGGTATTTCAAAAACTGGTACCTGCCGATGCACCTGTTGTCGATGGCGTGCTGGATTTTAATCGCGACATTGTCAATCCTTGTGATGACAGTGTGGTGCAAAGCGTTGCAGGTAAAACTGTGACCTTACGAATGGCACGGGGATTAGCGCCCTTTACCCTGTCGCTTCCGGCTAAAAATAACCCTAGCCAAAAGGCACAACAGGCCTGGTCGTTTTTGGCGGTGGGGGCACAGCAAAAAAGTACTTTTGCGATGGGGCGCGATAACCAGATTTTATTATCTGCCGAAGGGGGTGATTTGCATGCGTTGGCGGCGCAGCAACAATTCAAAACACAAATTGAACGGCTAAGCCAATGGACAGCTATCGCGCCTCAAGCTTGGATTTGTGATTCGCACCCTAATTATGTCAGTTCAAAATGGGCGTACCAACAGGTCGATGCTGAGCAGTTCCTTTTTCGAGTGCAACATCATTATGCGCATCTGCTAGCGGGTATGGCAGAACATGGGCTGACTGAGCCAGTGCTGGGTTTTAGTTGGGATGGCAGCGGCTATGGTTCGGATAAGACCCTCTGGGGCGGGGAGGTTTTGCTTGCGTCCGTTCAGGGATATGAGCGGCTTTGGCATTTGCAGCCAACTGTGCTGTTGGGCGGAGAGAAGGCCATTCGTCAACCACGTCGTATTGCCTTAGCTTGGTTATTTGAGCGATATGCGCTGGAAACGGTGTTGGATATGAACTTGCCAACGGTCAAAGCGTTTAGCGAATTAGAAATTCGTCAACTCTATCAGCTATATCAACAAAACCTCAATTGTCCGGCTACCAGTTCAATGGGACGGGTTTGGGATGGGGTGGCCAGCCTGATCGGCTTGAAACAGCAGTTAGGTTATGAAGGTCAGAGTGGTTTGTTAATGGCAGAACAGTATGATTTTTCAGTTAAAGAAGCGTATGATTTTAAGGTAAGCAGCCAGCAAATTGACCTAAGCCAGATGATTG
This sequence comes from Hydrogenovibrio sp., assembly GCA_965658885.1. Lineage (GTDB taxonomy): Bacteria > Pseudomonadota > Gammaproteobacteria > Thiomicrospirales > Thiomicrospiraceae > Hydrogenovibrio. The sequence goes on along the minus strand of CBFHUY010000031.1, from coordinate 14,161 downwards.
AACAACTGCTATTCGATCAGCAAGCTGGAATCAGTCAGTCAAAAATGGTGAGCCGATTTATCAATATGCAGGTCAATTTAGTAGCGCATTTGGCTAAACAAAAACCTGATTTACCGGTGGTTGTTTCTGGCGGGGTTTTTCAAAATAAAGCGTTACTTCAACAGCTTATAATGTATTTTAAGAATCAATCTCAACAGCTCTATTTTCAACAACAGACACCGCTGAATGATGGCGGCATTGCACTGGGCCAGGCCTGGTGGTTTTTACATCAAACGCCCCCTGAGGCATAAGTCACACAAAACGTTACGGACGTATTTTACAAACCAACCAATGGCCTAACTGTCAAGGAGGTTGTTATGTCTACACATCATCACCATTCACAACAAGCCATTTGTCACTCAAAAGCAGACTGTCAACAATCACCGATAACGGCATCTGAAATGAATGTGGTCTTTACCTGTCCGATGCACCCTGAAATTCGTCAAAATGAACCAGGCAATTGCCCGATTTGCGGCATGGCACTGGAAGCTGAAACGCTCAGTGACGATACAGAAAATCCCGAACTGACGGATTTTCGACGTCGGTTTTGGATTGGGCTAATCTTAACCTTACCGGTGTTTATATTGGAAATGGGGAGTCATTTTGTTGATATTCAACCGTTAATCAGTGCTGTTGCTTCAAACTGGATTCAATTGGTCTTGGCAACGCCAGTGGTGTTATGGGCGGGGAAACCTTTCTTTGAACGGGGTTGGGCGTCTTTAAAATCGCGCCACCTCAATATGTTTACGCTGATTGCGATGGGAACGGGCATCGCTTGGATTTATAGTGTGATTGCGACTTTGGCGCCAGGTCTGTTTCCAGCGACGTTTTTGAAGGATGGCGTGGTGGCGGTTTATTTTGAAGCGTCGGCGGTGATTATCGTGCTGGTGTTGTTGGGTCAAGTCTTAGAATTAAAAGCACGTGCGCAAACGGGGGGTGCCATTAGAGCCTTGCTCGACCTGGCGCCTAAAACCGCGCGGCGGGTTAATGGGCAAGACGAAGAAGAAGTCGGTTTAGATCAAATACAGGTGGGGGATTTATTGCGGGTGCGTCCAGGGGATAAGGTGCCTTTAGACGGCGTGGTGACGGAGGGTCGTAGCACGGTCGATGAGTCGATGATTACCGGCGAATCGATGCCCGTGAAAAAAACGCAGGATGTGAAGGTGATCGGTGGCACCCTGAATCAAACCGGCAGTTTTATTATGAGAGCCGAGCGCGTTGGTCGGGAGACAATGTTATCGCAAATTGTGCATTCTGTCGCAGAAGCGCAACGTAGCCGAGCGCCCATCCAACAGCTGGCCGACAAGGTTGCCGGCTGGTTTGTGCCAACCGTCATTTTGGTTTCAGTTGTGACGTTTATAGCTTGGCTGGTTTGGGGGCCTGAGCCGGCATTGAGTTATGCTTTGATCGCTGCGGTGAGTGTGCTTATTATCGCTTGCCCTTGTGCGCTTGGCTTGGCAACACCTATGTCGATTATGGTCAGCGTTGGTAAAGGCGCACAAGCTGGGGTATTGATTAAAAATGCCGAGGCTTTGGAGCGCTTGGAAAAGGTCGATACGTTGGTGATTGATAAAACCGGCACCTTAACCGAAGGCAAGCCGACGGTGACCCAGATTGTGACGGTGGGGGATTTTGCTGAAGATCAGCTATTGGCGCTCGCTGCGTCGCTTGAACAAGGCAGTGAACATCCGCTAGCTTATGCGATTGTCATGGCGGCCAAGCAAAAAGGGTTGGATTTAAGTTCGGCAGATAGCTTTGATTCGCCAACAGGGCTGGGCGTTATCGGGCGTATTCGTGGTCAGGAGGTTGCACTGGGGAACGGGCAGTTGATGAAACAACAGTCGATTGATGTGTCGGCATTGACCGAGCAAGCACAAGCATTGAGATCAGAAGGCGCCACCGTGATTTTTATGGCTGTGGATGGCAATGTCGCAGGCATTTTGGCGATTGCTGACCCGATTAAGGAAACGACGCCAAGCGCGATTAAAGCTTTGCACGCGATGGGGATTCGCATAATTTTATTGACGGGGGATAATCGTCGCACAGCAGAGGCGGTGGCTCAAACGCTGGAGATTGAAGAAGTGGAAGCTGAAATTTTGCCTGATGATAAGGGAAAAATTGTCAAAAAACTACAACAGCAAGGGCGTGTGGTTGCGATGGCAGGAGATGGCACCAATGATGCCCCTGCTTTAGCGGCCGCCGATGTGGGCTTGGCTATGAGTACCGGCACCGATGTGGCGATGGAAAGTGCTGGCATCACCTTGTTAAAAGGCGATTTGACCAGCATTGTGCGCGCGCGGAAATTGTCCGAGGCCACCATGCGCAATATCCGTCAAAATCTATTCTTTGCCTTTATCTATAATGCAATTGGTGTCTCGGTGGCAACGGGCATTTTATATCCATTTTTTGGCATACTGTTGTCGCCCATTATTGCCGCAGCTGCCATGTCCCTATCGTCCGTCAGTGTGATTGGCAATGCACTCAGATTGCGCTTTGAATCACTTTAAAAGCCGCATTGTGCGGCTTCTATCAACGATCAGTGCAAAGAGATTTACCCACAGCAAGCGGATTTTGGCGCACAGCAGCTGGATGGGGCAGGTTTCGTTGGCTCGCGTCCGCAACAGCTGTTTTGTTGTAACTCCGATTGATCCGCGCCTTCAAAGGTTGAATTACAAACGCCTGTTTCTGGTAAATCAAGCTGAACGTCATTGGCAGATTGCATATCACCAACCAAGGCGGCCACGATAGAGCGAACTTGTTCATAACCCGTTGCCATCAGGAAGTTGGGCGCTCGTCCGTAGCTTTTGGCACCGACCATGTAATAGTTGGTTTCCGGATGGGCCAGTTCTTTATAACCATGTGGACGCACGGTGCCACAAGAATGGTCATTCGGATCAATTAGCGGCGCTAGGGATTCGGTGCTTTCTAACCAAGCATCCAACTGGATGCGTAATTCTCGATTCATTGTCAGGTTCGGACGAGAACCCGTCGAAACAATAATTTCATCAATCGCTTCAATATGCTGGTCGTTATGGCTCATAACCGCTATTCCATTTGCAGTGGACGTTAACTGTCGGGTATTGAATTGGGTGTAGAGTGTCAATTGTCCTGATTCTTTCAAGGCTTTTAAGCGTTGTCCTAATGCGCCGCGAGCAGGAAGACCATCAGCACTGCCGCCGCCAAAAATACGGGTAAAATTTTGTCCCCGAATCGCCCAAAAAATTTGGGTGTCGGGTGCAGATTCGGCAAGCTTTGATAAGGCAATCAGGTTCCCCGCCGCAGAGTGACCCGAGCCCACTACCAATACGCGTTTGTTTGCAAATTGGGATTTAAATTTGCCGAGAATATCTGGCATGCCATAGGCAATATGGTTTTTCAATGTTTCTTCGCCCAATGCCGGCAAGCCATTTGACCCCATTGGGTTTGGCTGATTCCAAGTGCCACTGGCATCTAAGATGGCTTGTGCTAAAAATTCTTTTTGACCTTGAGGCGTTTCGACACGAATGACAAAAGGCTGCTGCTCTCTATCTTGGGTTTTTACCTTATTGGCTTCAAGACGGCTAAGCGCAACCACTTTGCAGGACGCTTTTATGTGGGGCGCGATTTCTGGAAGTTTGGCCAAAGGTTGTAAGTAATGGTTGATCATCTCACCAGCCGTCGGGATGTCATCTAAATTCGGCTCCGACCAATCATGTTTCTTTAACAGTGCCACTGCGGCTTTATCTAAGTTATAACGCCACGGTGAAAACAACTTAACCTGTGCAAAGGATGCAAAATTCGCGGCAATATCGGCGCTGGCTTCAAAGATCATTGGCGTTAATCCGCGCTGTACCAGATGTGCTGCTGCCGCTAATCCAACAGGGCCGGCGCCAATCACAGCAACTGGAAGATTTGATAAATTTGGCTGCGTGTTTTGAGTGTCCATTTGATTTTCCTTTTTGTTATTCGCCGAATAACGAATCATTCAGCTAAAAAATTTTTACAAGTTAGCAACGAGTTGTTTATAGCGCGCTAAAGCTGTTTGATTAACGCAATAACAAACTCGGTTTTCTTCAGCATGTCCCATAATCAACCCCGCTTCTTTCAAAATGGTGATGTGCTGAGAAATGGTGGAAGCGGCAAGCGGCAAAACATCCGTCAACTTACCGAAATAACAGGTTTCATGCGTATTTAAATAGTTCAACAACTGTACCCGAGCAGGATGCCCCAGTGCCTTGCTCATTTTTGCAAAAGCCGCAATATCATCCTGCAAATCAGGTCTGTCGTTGTTGTCAGAAGCACATTCTGTATCATGACAGGATGTTGAAATGCTCATGGATTGATCCTTATTCGTTATTCGACGAACAATGATATAAGAGGTTGATTCTGTTGTCAAGAGATTAAAAAAACGGGATACCAATTCAGCTGGGTGATAAAAGGATATTCAGTGTTATACTCATACTGAAGCCGTTTGGTCATCTATCAATAAAGGAGAGTGTCATGAGTGATGATTCTACAAAGCCTTATAAAGATCGCAGTGTTTGGATGCGTGGGTTGTTTATGCTGATTTTTATGTTTTTCTTGGGTGTGGCAAAATTCGTCACGTTTGTGGTTGTGATCGTTCAGTTTTTAAATGTTGTTTTTACCTCTGATACTAATCAAAAGTTGCTGAGATTCGGCGACAGTTTGAGTCAATATCAATACCAAATATTATTGTTTTTGACCTATAACACCGAGCAACAGCCTTATCCGATGGGTGATTGGCCAGAGCCAAATGTGCCCTCTGCGCCAACCGTTTCAGAAGCGACTGAACTTGCAGAAAATGAACCAGAAACGCCAAATGAAAAGCGTGACAGTTAAGGTTTAAGAAAATGGCTTCTCATGGGTTCTTATGGATTTCCTGATAGCGTTGTTGGCTTTGTTCTTTAATTAGGGTGTTCAAAATATAGTCGTTTTCGGAATAATCCATTGGAATCTCAATGAGGTGAACGCCGCCACATTCAAATGCATGTTCAATGGTGGGAATAAGGTTGTCCGTACTTTGAATGCGGTGGCCGTGAGCACCATAGCTTTGTGCATAAAGCACAAAGTCGGGATTGCCAAAATCAAGCCCGAACTCATCAAGCTGCATATTGGCTTGTTTCCACTTAATCATGCCATAGGCATCATCTCGTAACACCAGTACCACCAGATCCAATTTGAGTCGTACAGCGGTTTCCATTTCTTGAGAATTCATCATGAAGCCGCCGTCGCCACAAATGGCCATCACCTTGGCTTCGGGAAAAACCAGTTTGGCAGCGATGGCAGAGGGAAGCCCTGCGCCCATCGTCGCAAGTGCGTTATCGAGTAGCACGGTATTTTGTTGGTAGGCGAGATAATTCCGAGCAAACCATATCTTATAGACACCATTATCAAGGCAGATAATGCCATCTTCTGGTATAACACTACGTATATCCTTCACCAGTCGCTGTGGATAAACTGGAAATCTGTCATCTTCTGAGCCTTCTTGTAAATTCTCATCAATATAAATTTTCGCAGCTAAAAAAGGCTTGAAATCCCAGTGTGCTTGACGGGTGATGGCTTCTTTGAGTTGATATAGACTATTGCCAATATCTCCGATAACATCTGCCTGCGGAAAATAGACAGGGTCAACTTGGGCATTGGTGTAGTTAATATGCAGCACTTTGAAGCCATTTTCGGTCATAAAGAAAGGTGGCTTTTCGACCACATCATGACCCACATTGATAATCAAATCGGTATCACGGATAGCATTGTGTAAGAAGTCGCCATCGGATAATGCAGCGCAACCAAGATAAAGGTGGTGACGCTCATCAACCACCCCTTTACCCAATTGGGTGGTGAAAAAAGGAATGGCGGTTTTGTCTATAAATTGTCGGATCATCCGCCCGGCGGTTTTGCGGTTTGCACCTGCGCCAATTAATATCAGTGGGCGTTTGGCTTGTTCAATCATTTGGATGGCATTGCGAATGGCTTTGGCTTCGGCTATGGGGCGTCGATGTTCGCCTTGTTCGATGACATGGCCTAATGAAGTTTCACGGGCAACATCTTCGGGGAGTTCTAAATGAGTGGCACCGGGTCGTTCGGTTTTGGCCATGCGAAAGGCTTCGCGAACTCGCGCAGCGACATTATGACCACTGCTGATTTGATAAGTGTACTTGGTAATGGGGCGCATCATATCCACCACATCAACAATTTGAAACTGGCCTTGCTTACTGGTTTTAACAGGTTTCTGTCCTGTAATCATCAGCATGGGCATGGCACCCAGGTTTGCGTAGGCTGCGGCGGTGACTAAATTGGCGGCTCCCGGCCCGAGCGTAGATAAGCACACACCGACATTGCCAGTTAATCGACCATAGGTGGCCGCCATAAAGCCGGCGGCTTGTTCATGGCGGGTGAGGACAAGTTGGATGCTGGAATTTTTAATTGAATTCAACAGGTCGAGATTTTCTTCGCCCGGAATCCCAAAAATCATTTTAACGCCTTCGGCTTCTAAGGCTTTGATAAATAGGTCAGATGCTTTCATGCCAATGCTCCATAAAAATGATCAGGCCTGTCATGCCCTTTGGGTAAGTCGCGCCTTTTGGGTACGTCGTGCCCTTTGGGTATGATCGTTTTTTGCCGATTGTTGTTTCATTACTTTACTGTATTCTGGCAAAGGATTCTTAAATAATTAACGGTCTTTTTGGAGGAAATGTGCGACAAAAATCATTCATTATTGTTTGGCTGATTGCGGTATACTCAAGCACAAATATCGCATTATTCTAGGAGTTTCCCATGTATCATCATCCTGGCAATAAACCCGTTTATTTGAGCTTACGGGCTTTCCGATTTCCTCTCAATGCTATCTTGTCCATTTTGCATCGCATCAGTGGTGTTTTCGTCCTTATAAGCCTGATTCTTGGATTAGTGTGGTTGAATCTATTACTGCTTCAACCAGAATCTTATCAACAAACTTGGGCTTGGCTGAGTCATCCTATTGGCAAAATGGTGGCGATTGCTGGGTTATTGGGCTTGAGTTTTCACTGGTTAACGGGTGTTCGGCATTTGTTAATGGAACATGATGTTGCGCAATTGTTGACAAGATTGGATCGTGCGAGATTGTCAGGACAAGGATTATTGATCATTTTTGCCATTTGGTCGGTTTGGGTGATTTGGAGGCTGTGGTAATGTCGGGCATCTTAACGGGTCTAAAAGCACATTTATGGCAGCGTATCAGTGCTTTCTATTTATTAGTTTATTTTCCGTTAGCGGCTTGGTATTTAAGTCAGCAGTCGTTTGCTACTTTGGTGGAGTTCAAGCAAGCGGTCTTCGCGGTCGAATTTTGGGTGATGACTCTGTTAGCGTTATTGCTGTTGTTAGTTCACGCTTGGGTGGGAATGCGAGATGTATTGATGGATTATTTACCTCGTAAGGCGGTTTTATCGGGGTTGAGTGTTTTGGGATTGGGTCTAATGGTTATTTTGTTGAACTTGTTATATTTAACCCTTTATTTGATGAAAAACTAGAGGTTAAACCGAATATGGTTGCTTTTGAAAATATCGATAGCTTTCATTTTGATGTCGTCATTGTCGGTGCCGGTGGGGCCGGATTACGAGCCGCTTTACAGTTGTCTCAATCGTCTCAACGAGTGGCGGTGGTGTCAAAAGTGTTTCCAACGCGTTCCCATACGGTAGCCGCACAAGGTGGTATTAATGCAGCCTTGGGCAATATCACAGAAGACAACTGGCATTGGCATATGTATGACACCATTAAGGGCAGTGATTACTTAGGCGATCAAGATGCGATTGAGTTTATGTGCCGTGAGGCCTCAGAGATTGTGCGTGAATTAGAACATTTTGGTGTGCCTTTTTCCCGAACCGATCAAGGCAAAATATATCAACGTCCTTTCGGTGGACAGAGCCGAAATTTTGGGGAAAGTCAGGCATCACGAACCTGTGCGGCGGCAGATCGTACTGGGCATGCCATTTTACAAACCTTATATCAGCAAAATATCCAAGCTGGCACGACCTTTTTTAATGAGTATTTTGCCATAGATTTGGTAAAGGATGACCAGCAGCGAATTGCGGGTATGGTGGTGATGAATATGCAAACGGGTGAATATCAATTGATTCGTGCCCATGCGGTGATGTTTGCTACTGGCGGTGCCTGCCAGCTTTTTAAGACCAACACCAATGCCAAAATAAATACGGGAGATGGCTTGGCAATGGTTGCACGGGCTGGCTTACCACTGCAGGACATGGAGTTTTGGCAATTTCATCCAACGGGCGTTGCCAATAAAGGCATGCTGCTATCCGAGGCGGCGCGCGGTGAGGGCGGTGTGCTTCGGAATGCGCTAGGGGAAGCCTTTATGGTGAAATATGCGCCGCATGTTAAGGATTTGGCATCACGTGATGTGGTGGCGCGCGCGATTGCGATTGAGGTTAAAGAAGGTCGCGGATGCGGCCCCAACCAGGATCATGTGCTATTGGATTTAACGCATTTGGATGCAGAGATCATTAAAAAACGCTTACCGGGGATTCGGGATCTTGCTTTAACCTTTGCCGGCTTGGATATGTGTACTGATCCTATTCCGGTTTATCCGACAGCGCATTATATGATGGGCGGGATTCCCACCAACTTTAAAGGTCAGGTATTGACCTTGAATGATCAGGGGGAATCCGTTCCGGTGACAGGGTTGTATGCTGTCGGAGAATGTGCGTGCGTTTCGGTGCATGGGGCGAATCGTTTAGGAGGAAATTCGTTATTGGATATCGTCGTGTTTGGGCGAGCGGCAGCGCAAGAGATAGACCGTGTTTTACAAAATCAGAAACCCAGTGACTTTTTCGATCAACCGCTAGATTTAAGTCGGATTGCTGCCCGTTTACAAAAATGGGAAAATCAATCGGATGCCGAAGTTAAAGATCCGACAGGGGTGATTAAGTCAGATTTACAAGCTGCTATGCAAGAGGGCTGTGGAGTGTTTCGAAATGCTGAATCCATGCAAGCTTTAATAGCAAAATTGGAACCGATTGAGCAGCGCATTCGACAGGCGGTGCTGTCCGATCATAGCCGAGCGTTTAATTTGGATCGTATTGAAGCCTTAGAGTTGGAAAACTTGATGACATTGGCCTATGCCACGGTACACAGTGCTGTGTTGCGAGAAGAAAGTCGCGGCGCTCATTCCAGGATTGATTTTAGCGAACGAGATGATGTCGATTGGCTAAAACACAGCCTTTATTTTATTGAAAAGCATCAAGTGCGTTATAAGCCTGTGACTTTAACGGCCTTGACGGTTGATGGCTTTAAACCCAAAGCGCGCGTTTATTAAGCCATGATTAATTGTTTTCTGAGGAGCTGATTATGCGTTTTTCCATTTATCGATACCATCCAGAAACGGATGAGCAGCCTTATTGTCAGGATTATGAATTGGACGATGCGTTGATTGGTGACGAAATGATGTTGCTGGGCGCATTGGAAAAGTTGCGTGAGCAAGACCCCAGCTTAACCTTTAGAAGTTCTTGTGGCGAAGGGGTTTGCGGCTCGGATGGTATGAATGTAAATGGCGAAAATAGACTCAGTTGTATCACGCGGGTGTCAGAATTAACGCAACCTGTGGTGATTCGACCTTTGCCAGGCTTACCTGTGATTCGGGATTTGGTGATTGATATGACCTTGTTCTATGAACATTATCATGCGGTAGAACCTTATTTAAAACCAACACCTGCGGGTGTCTCGATTGATTTGGACCATGAATTATTGCAAAGCCCAGCAGAGCGGGAAAAGCTCGATGGTAGCTATGAATGTATTTTATGTGGTTGTTGTAGTACCAGTTGTCCGTCATTTTGGTGGAATCCCGACAAGTTTCATGGCCCGGCAGCATTATTGGCCGCCAGGCGCTTTGTGGTGGATAGTCGAGACATAACCACTCGGGAGCGTCTTGAAAGCTTGGACGATCCCTATAAAACCTTCCGTTGTCGTAATATCCAAAACTGTACCGCCAGTTGTCCGAAAGGATTGAATCCCAGTCAGGCGATTCAGGAACTTAAGTCGTTAATGCTCAAAAAGCAAGTGGATTAGTCGTGTCGAAAAAGCTATCTGACTTGAATTTTAAGGCGATGCAACTGAATTGTCGGCGTGGACTGTCAGAAGTGGAAGCCTTATTGATGGCTTATTGGCAACAGCTTGCCAATAAACCGACAGACAATATGGGTTTGCTTCAGGAATGTCAGTTATTTGAACGGTTGTTAATGGAAAATGATCAGCAACTATTTGAATGGTTGCTGTCGCCAGCACAGGCACCAACCGACTACCGTGGTTTAATTGCGCGCATTCGTGCTCATTATCTTGAAAAATAACCAGGCCTGGTCGAAATGGCACTTGTTTTGCTTTAACTCTGCCATTACAAGGAGAATCCATTATGTTCGGACTGTTTCAAAATAAAGCACTCAAACAGCAAATCATGCAGTTAAAACACCAATTAGATGAAAAAGAGAATCAAGCAAACGCCTTGCAAAATGAGGTTCAGTCATTAAGAGCGCAGTTATCTTCAACCCAGGCTGAATTGCAAACGAGTCAATCGCAAGCAGATCAAAATCGGTTCTCCGACAGTGCTCAGTCGCTGTTTCAGGCGTTGGATCACTACGCAAAAGGGGTGGTGATGTTTCAAGGAACCATGTCACAATTGGGCGAGCGTTTGAAAACAGGCCATGAAGATGTGATGGGGTCGATTAGTGTGAGCCAGTCTGCGCAATCCGATTTATCGATTATTACGCAAGGCATTAACCATCTGAGTGAAGTCGCATTAAGCGCGTCTAATTTGGTGGCGGCCTTAGAAAACCGAGCTGAAGAAATCGGCGGTATCGTTTCTTTAATTGAAGGCATTTCCGAACAAACCAATTTATTGGCATTAAATGCAGCCATTGAAGCCGCCAGAGCGGGTGAATCCGGCCGTGGGTTTGCTGTGGTGGCCGATGAGGTTCGAGTCTTGAGTTCGAAAACCGCGAAAGCAACTTCGGATATTTCAAAGTTGGTGTCGGTAATCCAGCATGAAGTGAAGGACTCTCAGAAAAACATTCTGGCTTTGTCTAATGAAGCGCGATCTTTGTGTAATCAAGGGGATCAGGCGAATGAAAGTATTTCCAAACTCATTAACACCAATAGCCGAATGGAAGAGGTTATCTCGACCAGTGCCTTGCGCAGTTTTGTGAGTTCGGCAAAAGTCGATCACATGGTTTATAAAATGGATATTTATAAAGTCTTTATGGGCGTGTCTCATTTGAAAGCGAATGACCTGTCTGACCACCATAATTGCCGATTAGGAAAGTGGTATTACCAAGGTGAAGGTGTGCATTGTTATTCAAAATTACCAGGTTATAAGGAACTTGAAGCGGTGCATCAGGAAGTTCATAGTCAAGGTCGCCAAGCCTTAGAGTATTATGATGCCGAGGATTATGACAAGGGGGTTGCCTGTTTACAACGGATGGAACATGCCAGCGATGAAGTGCAAAAAGCGCTTGAAAAAATTGCCCTGTCAGCTGAAGAAAATCCAACGCTTTTATGCAATATTAAAAAATCTTAAGTCAAAGTAATGGCTTTCTTGCAGGCCATTATCATTTCCTTAGGGAGCAAATTGGTGGGTAATATCCTGAATACGTGCTCGCCAATAGGGTCGAATGCCTTCAGGCAGTTGCCAAGCTACTTCGCCGGATAAGGGAATTCGCATACCGTTTCGCCATTGATAATCCCAAAATCGACCTTGCCAAGGGGTGGCGACTTGTTTGCCGTTTACTTCTCGATAACGATTGGATGCGCTAACGGTTTCAATTAGGTCGTTTTCATTAAAGCTAAAAATTAGCGAAACCTCAGTCTTTCCTTGTTTTAAGGTAGCTTGGGCTTGATGCGCATCAATGGCCTGCCAATAAACACCGTTACTGGGTAGCAATGCGGTTGGATACCAAGCGGCTTCAGCAAGATACCGCATTAATTCGCCTTGATCCAACTCTGGTGTTGAGGGGGCAGCCATAACTGTGATACCACCCCATAATTTCGCCGTTAAAAGCCCTTCTCCGGCAATATAGCCATCGCGTACAAAGAAAGTGATCCCAGGGAAAAACCGAATGCGAGCATCCCATAAAAAACCAGGGTGTTGAACGGAAATCCATTGCTCTGATTGGAAAGGTTGCCAGCTGTCTGTAGATTCGCCCATATTGAATTGGCCATTGTGGCTAAGTCTTACGGAGGTGACGATGGGTTGTTGCGGCTTGAGGACGACATTGAAATATCGTTTAACGGGAGCCGGTAATGTCTCGAGTTGCTTCGGGTCAAATTTTTCATGGTCTAAAGCGGCATTGGATAGTGAGAGCTGATGCAGCAAAAGTTGATGTTGAGAGTGCCACTGATAGGGTGCCCAGAATTGAGCGAAGATCCATAACAAGCATAATAAGATGAGTAATAAACCGGTGACTTTGAGAGTCATATTGGCGTGCCTTTATAAGACATTTCAGGTTAGCTTAAATCGTCTTGATATGAATTTCAAATTGAATTGCTTGCTTATATAAAAAAGCCACCACAAGGGTGGCTTAATTATCAGGGGGAGGTGAGGCGATGTTATTTCACCTGTATCATTTTGCTGGGTGAGCGCTCTTTTTTCGGGAGCACAACTTCTAAAACGCCATTTTCGCAACTGGCATCGACATTTTCAGCATCAACCTCTTCTGGCAAGGTGAAGCTGCGTTCAAATTTACCATAGCTACTTTCAATGCGATGATAGTTGTCTTCTGTGACCTCTTCTTTGGTTTTGCGTTCACCAGAGATGGTCAAGCGGTTTTCTTTGACTTCAACATGAATATCTTCCTTGTTGACGCCTGGTAAATCCACCTCTATGTGGTAGGCATAGTCACCTTCGCGAGTGTTGACCGTTGGCGTAAAGGCCGCCACATTGGCCGTGGTCGATTTTGGAGATATTTGTGCTAATCGGTTTTCGATATCCCTGAGTTCTTTAAAAGGTTCTAAGTTTCTTAAAAATAAACTCATTTTAAAATTCCTCCATATTTATTGGTTAACTAACTGATTTAACAGTTTAATTTTGAGGAGTGATTTGAAAAATTCAAGAGGGGGGAGAGAAAAAAGTTTAGATTTTCACTAGGCTTGGTGAAACTTTGAAAATTCCCCTGCCCAGTATTTACTGGGCAAAGGAAAAGGACGTCAGCTTATTGTGCTGCCGTGGTATCTTGAATCAATACGTGCTGATCGATTTCGTTGACAGGACGGTTATTACCATCAAAGTACTCTTTAAGTGCCGTAATTTGAGCGTCAGTGACATCAATCGCAGTGGTCATTACATGCCATTTAACATTTTCGCTACAAGGTGGGGTCGTTAAAGAACCCGTGTAACGGTAAGTTGTTCTTGAGCCAGCAGCAGGAAGCAGGTCGTTAAAGTCAATGGCACTGGTTAGGTTCACTTCAGAATATTCATGCCCCTTTGTTTGAGCAAACTGGGTGATTAATGAAGCATAGCCAGCATTTTCAGTTGATGCTCCGCCATTTAGTAGGATCCCAACAACTGCTAAAGAATCATCATCCGCTTGGTGAACGATATGGAACTCTGCATCAGCCAATTTGCCATCCACTTGGTGCTCACTGGGTGAATGGAAATGCACTTGTAAAACCTTATAGGTTTTTCCATCAACCGTGATTGAGCTGGTTGCTGTATCAGAGGCATTCACTTGAACCGTGTGACCATTATTGATAACGGTATCGGTGTTGTTTTTATAGTCAAAAGAAATATTGGTCAGATCGTGTGGGTCAGCAGCCGTTAGGTTAATTGGCGATTGCGTTGTGCCTGTTCCACAGGTGGCATAAGAGGTGCCATCGGCGGCTTCTAAATCACCCCAGTGTGCAGGGGCTGTATCCCCTTCATAGCTCCAAGTTGCAGTGTGAGTGGTGTCCCCATGAGCATTGTCAGTTACGGTTGAAGTTGGGACTTCATTGCCACCACATGCGGTTAAGCCAAAAAGGGCAACAAATAAAGGGGATAAATATATTTTTTTCATAGATCTCTCGCTATTTAATGATTGATGTTTTTGAAATGATGTTATTTTGGACACCTCGGGTTAATCGAGATGCCCTTTATATATTTGGTCTA
>CBFHUY010000030.1:0-15672 GCA_965658885.1 Hydrogenovibrio sp. | reverse complement strand
CCCCAATACCGCCATTGAACCCTATGCCGATTATGTGGATCTGGATTCTCTCTATCAACAAAGCGACATCATTACACTGCATGTCCCCCTCCTTCCAGAAACCCACCACCTCATCAACGAAAGTTCATTGGCAAGAATGAAACCCGGGGTCATGCTCATTAATACCAGTCGTGGTGCCTTGATGGATGCACAAGCATTGATTAACGGTTTAAAATCAGCGCACATTGGCTATTTAGGCATTGATGTCTATGAACAAGAAGAACATTTATTCTTTGAAGATCATTCTGAAGAAATCATTCAAGATGATATCTTTGAACGGTTGGTGACCTTTCCCAATGTTTTGATTACCGCCCATCAAGCATTCTTTACTCAAGAAGCGCTCGACCACATTGCAGAAACCACTTTTCAAAACCTCACCTGCTTTGCCGATGGCACTTTGATAAAAGAAAACTGCGTTCAATGTGAGTCTAAATAACTGCCCTATACAAAAAAGCCCCAATATAACCAAGTTATATTGGGGCTGACATTTAAAAGCAAATGGCGTTTGCTCGAGCGTTAAATCACTTCACTCAGTAACGCATTCATACGTTTAATGAATTCTGCTGGGTTTTCCAGCGCATCCCCTTCCGCAAGTTGTGCTTGTTCCAGTAAGAACAAAGACCACTCTTTTACCTTGTCATCATTTGCCAAACTATCCAGTTTTTTGACAAGACTGTGTTCAGGGTTAAGTTCTAAAACGGGCTTTTGTTTTGGTATCGCCTGACCCATTTGCTCCATCATTCGGGCCATATGAGCTGACATATCTCCCTCTGCAGAAACCACGCAAGCAGGAGAGTCCGTTAAACGATGGGTGACTTTGACATCTGAAACCTGATCTTCCAGTGCTTTTTTCACTTTTTCCGTTAAGGCCTCACGAGCTTTTTTGTCTTCTTCAGTCAGTTCTTTTTCCGCTTCTTCCTCAAACTCTTTCAAATCTGCTGCGGTAACCGACTTCAATGACTTACCATCAAATTCCGTTAGGTGTGACACCAGCCATTCATCAATGCGATCCGTTAATAATAGGACTTCAATGCCTTTTTTACGGAACATTTCTAAATGTGGACTGCCCTTCGCTGCAGCATAGGTATCGGCCGTAATAAAGTAAATGGCTTCTTGGTCTTCAGTCATTCGGTCAACATACTGTTGAAGACTGACACGCTGTTCTGCGGTAGAAGACTCATGGGTACTTGAAAAGCGCAATAAATTGGCAATCTTATCTTTATTGGCGAAATCCTCAATCACCCCTTCTTTAATGACATTCCCAAACTGATCCCAAAATTGATTGTATTCGGTTTGGTCTTCTGCTTTGGCGAGTTTAGTCAACTGATCTAGCACACGCTTAACCGACGCAGATCGAATTTTGTCTACCACGCGATTGCTTTGTAAAATTTCACGAGACACATTCAAAGGTAGGTCATTTGAATCAATCACCCCGCGAATAAAGCGTAAATAAGTTGGCATTAGATGTTCTGCGTCATCCATAATAAATACGCGTTTCACATAGAGCTTTAAGCCGTAACGACGATCACGATCATACAAATCAAACGGTGCTTTTTTAGGAATATAAAGCAGAGAGGTATATTCTAATGTCCCTTCTACCTTGTTATGCATATGCGCTAACGGTGCTTCAAAGTCATGGGAAAGTGTTTGATAGAAGTTATTATAATCATCATCTGATAATTCAGATTTTGGCTGGGTCCAAAGCGCGGTCGCTTTATTGACCTGCTCTAACGTCTTTTCTTCGGTTTCCTTACCTTCATCATCTCGTTTCGCTTGCCACATTTTAATTGGGAAGTTGATATGATCAGAATAGGTAGTAATGATATTTTTGAGTCGGAAGTCATCTAGAAACTCATCCATATCTTCTTTTAGATGCAATACAATTTCGGTACCTTTGCTATCTTTTTCAACGGTTTCTAAGGTGTATTCCCCTTCGCCAGCTGACTCCCAACGGGTGGCGGCTGCTTTTTCATCTCCCGCTTTACGCGTTGTTAAAACCACTTTATCGGCCACAATAAATGACGAATAGAACCCAACCCCAAACTGACCAATCAAATGACTGTCTTTAGCTTGGTCTCCCGTCATGTTTTCTAAAAACTTTTTGGTGCCTGAGTTTGCAATGGTTCCGATATTTTCAACCACTTCATCACGTGTCATCCCGATGCCATTATCGGCAATGGTTATGGTTTTGGCTTCTTTATCAAACCCAACAACCACCGCTAATTCCGTTTCACCTTCAGACAAAGCATCATTAGAAACCGATTCAAAACGCAATTTATCCAACGCATCAGAAGCGTTAGAAACGAGTTCTCTTAAAAAGATTTCTTTATTACTGTACAACGCATGAATCATCAATTTCAGTAATTGATTCACTTCTGTTTGAAAAGCATGGGTTTCGGTATGACTCATTTGGATACTGACTCCTTATATCTAATAAATAATCGTAAGTGTTTTAGTACATTAAAACCTTTCTATAATGCACTTACATCGAACTGGATAATATGGTTCTTTTTGGATGGCAACTTAATAGGGTCAGTTATGAATTTTTCAAGCAAATTATCATTTTTTCTTTGTACAAATAAAAAAGCACCCAATAAAGAGTGCTTTTCTACCATCATAAAGCAAACCTTTTATGGCGAAACCACTGCCTGCAATGCATTTTTGATTTCATCCGGGGCATCGGCAATCGACATAAAACTGCCAGATCCCATCATTGATAAACTGGGCCAGTTGATGGCAATACGGAATTTCGCATTCAAGGCAATGACGTTACCCCCCGTGACTAACAGCTCGTATGGGAGATGTGCGGCATGAGAAGACCCGGTTTGATCTATCTGCTCTAGGATATTGGCTCCGCGCCCTTCCCCTTGGCTAAAGGCAACCCCAAATACCGTCTCCTCTTTGCCTGGCAAGTCAATTCGATAGACCATTGAAGTACCGCCCTTTTTAGCTGCTAAGCCGGTTTCCACGGCATGAATAGCCGCATCATAACTCTCAAATTCAGCAAATTCATCCACATCATCGAAGTATGGCATTAAAAACTTATAATGATACTCTCTTAATGCGTCAGCACTTAAACCCGATTCTGCACCAAATGATTTTTGATTTCCTAAAGCCTTTTCCATTGTTTGCTGAATTTCAGTGATATCACCTTCCATTCGATATGCATTCCACATATAAGTTGGATTGGTGTAAGTCACTTCCGTTTGATCTGATCGATTAACCACCGCTATCCGTTGCATTGCACCAAAGCCACCATGTTTGGATAAACTTGCAATTTTTTTCAGTGCTGGATGTGTCACCACCATCACTTGAGTGTCAGCATTCGGCTGATAAGAACCCACTACTTCATAACCATTGGCTTTTAAGCTTGCTTGGGTTTCATTCGACACCTCAGAAACAGATGCTTGAGAAACAGACCCTAAGACAAACGGTTTATAGTCTGCTGCAACTGCAACTGAAGTCACCAAGATAAAAAGGGGCGCTGTTAACCATCGAAAAGATTTTAAAATCATTGTCATTATTACCATCGTGTTGTTATAGGAGCCTCTATAATCATCAATTTTTCTTAAAATTAAAAATTCATTTTTTTTATGCTTAAATTAAATATAGCCACTTTTTTGTAAGTGATCAGGTCCAAAACCAAAAAAACGCCAAAAAGGCGCTTTTTAAATAGTCTAGCCAAACAAACAGAAAGTCTTTAAAAAAACTCGATTTCCTCTTCTTCAGCTTCTTCAGACTTCATTCTGTCTCGCATTCTGACTTTCATTAACTCAATCGCGTCTGTAGCATGCATCTGCTGGTCAAAAATCAGTTCAAACAATTCCTCTTCCTCTCGCATAGTTGTGCCTTTGCGAACTTCAGACTTAAAGGCCTCCCATTGTGCTTGGTCTTGGGCATGCATTTCGTGAGAAACAATCTCAGATAGACCAGACAAGCCATGAGAGACATGATTAAGTCGCTGACTTAACTTGTCGTAAAACTGGAAAGCAATAATGGCTTGTTGCATTTTTTGCGCTAAGTCATTGGTTTGCACCAATAATGAAGCATTATGCTCTGCAATGCCCTCTACATCATTTGACATCTCAGCAATTTTTTTACTCGAGACCTCAATGCTTTCAATATGCTTTGACATAAACTCAAATGAGTCAATTAAAGCATTAACCGAGTTATCACCATCTGTTATCGTTAACTCAATTTGAGCAACCGATAGGTTTAAAACCATAATGGTTTCTTGTACTTCTTTAGCACCTAAAGCAAATGACATAAATTCCTCAAAATTAATTGATTAGCAAGCGATACCAAACTTAAGCTGCATGCGAATGCAAACCGCCACCTTTATGAGTCGCCAAGGTTTCCATAACATCCAAAATGAGAGAAACCGTTCCATCACCCAGTATGGTTGCACCTGCAACGCCACTGATTTTCATAAAATTATTTTCTAAACTTTTAATAACAACTTGCTGTTGTCCAAGCAGATCATCGACAAAGATCCCTGCACGCTTGCCACCTTCTTCAACAACCACCAATAGTCCTTCCGATAAATCCGTACGAGCATCTTTAATACCCATTTTCTGATGTAACCGAATCACCGGGATATAACTATCGCGCAGTTTATACAGTTCCGTTTGACCGGCAATTCCTTTGATTAACGACTTATCAACCTGGATAGATTCGACAATCGACACAAGCGGGAAGACATAGGTTTCAGCGCCAACTTTTGCAAGCTGCCCATCCAAAATCGCTAATGTCAATGGCAAGCGAATGGTAAACACACTACCAACGCCAATTTCCGTTTTGACTTCAACCGAACCACCCAGGCCTCTGATATTTCGACGCACGACGTCCATCCCAACGCCGCGACCAGAAACATCACTCACGACTTCGGCAGTTGAAAAGCCAGGATTAAATATCAGGTCGACAATTTCTTCTTCCGTTAAGTTGTGATCCGATTCGATGACGCCTTTTTCAATTGCCTTCTGTTCAATTCTAGCCGCATCAATTCCAGCACCATCATCGGTAATCTGGATCAAAATATTACCACCTTGGTGGAAGGCGGCCATCTTAACCGTCCCTGTCTCGGGCTTTCCAGCCGCGAGACGAACATCTGGGGATTCGACACCATGGTCAATCGAGTTCCGTACGATGTGAACCAATGGATCTGTTAAGGCTTCTAACATGGTTTTGTCTAGTTCAGTATTCTCACCTTCCATGACTAATTCGATAGACTTTCCTAACTTCTGACTAACGTCATGGACAATTCTAGGCATCCGATTAAACGCAAAGCTCACAGGCAACATACGAATATTCATCACGCTTTCCTGCAAGTCACGTGTATGTCGCTCTAAATGGGTCAGCCCTTCTTTTAACTTATCCACCCATTCCATAGAATCTAGGCTCTGCTCTCCCTGTTCAGCCTGATCTCCAAATTGGCTTAACATGGACTGCGTTATCACCAGCTCTCCAACCAAGTTAACCAACTGGTCAATTTTGCTTAAATCAACGCGGATAGAGCTATCTTGCTTTGGCGCGGGTTTGTGAGCAGCCTTGGCTGTCGCAGCGGCCGGTTTTGCCGCTGCTTTGGGCGGGGTTTGTACTGACTTGGGTGCCTCAGCCTGAACGGCCACAGGTGTTTCTGTCACGACAGGCTCTGTTGGTTTCACAGCGTCTGAGGTGATTTTTACTTCTGCACCATCCCCATCAATCCATTCAAACACTTCTTTCACATCGGCTTCTTCGATATTGTCACCAGTCAAAGTTAACTGCCATTTTAAATATAGATTCTCTGGATTTAAGGAATCAACATCAGGTAGCTGTGAATCATCAACCTCGACCTTCAGGTCACCGAGCGTTTCTAGCTCTCTGAAAATTCGTATGGGCTCATTACCGGTCTGTAATAAATCAGATTCAGGAATAATCTCAATCTGCCATTGTCCCCCTCCTGCTGTGGAGGCACTATTATCCTGGGGTTCAGCCGCAGAAGCTTCTATCTGCTGACTTCCCCCATTCAGAATACGTTCCATGTCCTTTTGTACTTCTGAGGCTCTTGCTTCATCAATTTCTTCATGATTCTGCAAGCGCGTCATCATGTCTCTCAGAACATCAACGGCCTGCAACATGGTATCGGTTGCTTCTTGGGTGACGTCTCGACGACCATCGCGCATTTCATCTAATAAGGTTTCGAGGACATGGGTAAAATCAATAATTTCATTAAAACCGAAAGTACCACTTCCGCCTTTAATAGAGTGTGCTGCCCGAAAAATCTCATTAATTTTATCGGTATCGGGTGTGCCAGGAACTAAATCCAGCAGTCCCGCCTCCATTATATCTAGCCCCTCAAAGCTCTCTTCAAGATACGTTTGGCGAAAAGTTTCCATCATGTCCATAATACTGTCCTCAGAAAAGTTCTACGTCGCCTTCAACAGGCTTAGATCCAATATTGTTAATGTAACGGCTTTCTTCAGCAGCCAGAGATTGATTGTGCATCGCATTTAAGCGCCTGACCCGAACCCGGCCAGAATTAGGATAATATAAAATTTTTCTCGGATACACATCGCCGATATCTTGAGAAACAATTTTAAAGCCTTCCGTATAGATATAATCGAATGCAAACCCAATATTGTACCAACCAATATTGGTACTCGAGCTCATAATCCGTCCGCCACCGAACAGTTTAAATTCGAGGCGCTCTCGTTTTGCGCCTGCTGATAACAAAGCATTCACTAAATTTTCCATTGCATAGTTACCGTATCGGTTTGCATCCGATAATTCGGATGCGCCGATGGCATTTTTATCCATTGGCAACATGAAATGGTTCATTCCGCCCACACCCGTGACAGGATCTCTTACACAAGCTGATATACACGATCCTAAAACCGTTTCAATCCGCTCATTGGCATTGGTAACATAAAATTCTCCCGGCAAGATTTTATAGGTTGTAATACCTTCTGCTGGATCCACACTTTTTTGCATATTTTTATTAAAGCCTAATATTAAAACTTAAAAACAACCAAGCCAATTAGATTACGATGCAGGTTAGCACTTATTATTATAAAAACAACAACGCAACTTGTGTTTTTTTATTCATAAAGAAATAGTCGCATTTATTGCGAGCAGTGGCAAGTTTTTGTTTAGCTCTTGTCTTTGCTACGAGCCCGCTTTTGTTTAAAAAATTGTTTAAGTTGATGACAAGCTTCCTGCTCCAACACGCCATACTCAACTTCAACAAAGTGATTTAGACGAGGTTCTTGAACCAAATTAAAAACAGATCCTGCCGCCCCTGTTCTGGGATCTCTCGTCGCAACCACGAGACGCTTGACTCTGGCATGAACCATGGCGCTGGCACACATAGGACAAGGCTCAAGTGTTACATATAAGGTAACCCCACCCAACCGATAATTCTGTATCGCTTGACCCGCTGCTCGTAGCGCAACCATTTCAGCATGCGCAGTCGGATCATGGTTCTGAATGGTCTGATTCCAACCCTCTGCCACACACTTGCCATCTGCGACAATCACCGCACCGACTGGGACTTCTCCTTCTGACTCAGCTTTCTGTGCCAATCGAAATGCATGCTGCATCCAGAATAAATCCTGCTCTGCTTGCGTTGCCTTCTCTAAAGGGAAAGTCATCTCCATACGATCATCCCTTGTGACGCTCGCTTAAAACTATTCCCACTCAATCGTTGCAGGCGGCTTACTGGATATATCATAGGTCACGCGGGTAATACGCGGAATTTCATTGATAATTCGATTCGAAACTCTTTCCAAGAAATCATAAGGAAGGTGCGCCCAACGAGCCGTCATAAAATCGATGGTTTCAACGGCTCTTAAGGCCACCACATAATCATAACGGCGTGCATCACCTACCACGCCAACGGATTTAACGGGTAAGAAAACCGTAAAGGCCTGCGACGTTTTATCGTATAAATCAGCCGCACGTAACTCTTCGATAAAAATATGATCCGCTAAGCGCAAGATGTCGGCATACTCTTTTTTAACCTCACCCAAAATCCTGACGCCCAATCCTGGACCCGGGAATGGATGCCGATAAACCATATCTGTTGGCAGACCTAACGCGACCCCCAACTTACGAACCTCATCTTTAAACAACTCTCGCAAGGGTTCTAATAACTCTAGCTTCATCTCTTCAGGCAAGCCTCCCACATTATGGTGGGATTTGATCACTTTTGCTTTCCCGGTTTTAGCGCCGGCAGACTCGATAACATCTGGGTAGATCGTACCCTGTGCCAACCATTTTACATTGGTTAATTTAGACGCTTCTTCATCGAAAACCTCGATAAACGCATGGCCAATAATTTTACGTTTTTTCTCCGGATCGGCTTCCCCTTCAAGGGCTTCCATAAAGGTTTGCTCCGCATCAACGCGAATGACTTTGATGCCCATGTTTTCTGCGAACATCGCCATGACTTGGTCGCCTTCCTGGTGTCGCAATAAACCATGGTCAACAAAGACACAGGTTAACTGCTTACCAATCGCTTTATGCAACAAAGCGGCCACCACCGAAGAATCAACACCACCTGAAAGCCCGAGCAATACATCATCGCTGCCAACTTGTTGTTGAATACGCGCCACACTGTCTTCAATAATATTTTGAGTGGTCCATAATTTTTCACACCCACAAATATCGACAACAAATCGTTCGATCATGCGATGGCCTTGCGTGGTATGAGTGACCTCTGGATGGAACTGAATGCCATAAAACTGCTTTTCTTCATCAGCCATACCCGCAATCGGACAGTTAGGCGTCGACGCCATCAATTTAAAGCCAGTGGGTAAC
The DNA here is from genome assembly GCA_965658885.1 of Hydrogenovibrio sp. Classification (GTDB taxonomy): domain Bacteria; phylum Pseudomonadota; class Gammaproteobacteria; order Thiomicrospirales; family Thiomicrospiraceae; genus Hydrogenovibrio. Next base: position 6,834 of record CBFHUY010000030.1, on the reverse strand, counting down.
GCTTCAACACGATCTCCATGCGACATCCATACATCCAACATCCCATGTCCCTCAGAGGTCACGTGATCTTCAATTTCGTTTAGAAACTGGGTATGCCCATGCGCGCGTACCTGAGCATAACCATACTCATGCTCATTTGCATGCACCACCTTGCCACCCAACTGTTCTGCCATGGTTTGCATTCCATAACAAATGCCCAGTATCGGCACGCCAAGCTCAAATAGCTCCGCGGCAGCAACCGGAGCATCATCACCAGTGACGGTTTCTGGACCGCCAGATAGAATAATCCCTCTTGCCCCGAATGCTAAGAGTGCATCAACATCCGCATCCCAAGGCTCAACCTCACAATACACGCCGATTTCTCGAATACGACGCGCAATCAACTGAGTATACTGAGAACCAAAATCTAAAATTAAAATACGATGTTCATGAATATTTGGGTGTGACATAAATACTTTCCAAAAAAGGTCAAATAAGGCAACCCAGGACAGCCAATAATGACCAGGCCTGGGCAAATTTAGGGTTATAGAAAAGGAACACCTTGATCAAAACAAGCGTTTTTAAACGCGATAGTTCGGCGCTTCCTTGATGATCTGCACATCATGAACATGACTCTCTGCCATACCCGCACCAGACACCCGCACAAATTGCGGCTTAGTGTTAAACTCGGCAATGTCTTTACAGCCGGTATACCCCATACTGGAACGAATCCCCCCAACCAATTGGTGAATAATGGGGGCTAAAGGGCCTTTATAAGCAACACGCCCTTCAATCCCTTCGGGGACAAGCTTATCGGCTGCATTCGAAGACTGAAAATAGCGGTCAGAAGAACCTTGTTTCTGTGACATGGCGCCCAAAGACCCCATACCACGATAAGACTTGTAAGCACGCCCTTGATAATATTCAACTTCACCTGGCGACTCTTCTGTCCCGGCAAACATACTCCCAAGCATTACCGAAGAAGCACCTGCGACTAACGCTTTGGCAACGTCCCCTGAAAAGCGGATACCGCCATCTGCAATAAGAGGCACTCCGGTACCCGCTAGTGCCTTGGCAACATTGGATACTGCGGATAATTGAGGCACCCCCACACCCGAAACAATACGAGTGGTACAGATAGAACCTGGTCCGATCCCTACTTTGACCGCATCTGCACCCATTTCAACAAGATCCAAAGCTGCTTCAGCGGTTGCAATATTACCCCCCACCACATCAATTTGTGGATAGGTGTCTTTAACCCACTTCACTTTATCGAGCACGCCTTGAGAGTGGCCATGCGCAGTATCAACAATAATCACATCAACGCCCGCTTTAACCAAGGCAGCAACACGATCAAATGTTTCAGGTCCCGTACCCACTGCAGCACCCACTCTCAAGCGACCATTCGAGTCTTTAGATGCATAAGGGTGCTCGGAAGATTTTTCCATATCTTTAACGGTAATCATCCCTTTTAACTTGAAATCATCATTGACCACCAACAAACGCTCTAAACGATGTTCATGCAACAACTCCAATACTTCATCCCGTTTCACTTTTTCTTTAACCGTCACCAAACGATCCTTTGGCGTCATAATTTGGGAAACGGGTTGAGATAAATCAACAAGATACCTTAAATCTCGGCTTGTGACGATGCCAACCAATTCATCACCATCCATAACTGGCGCAGAAGAAACACGATGTGAACGCGTTTTATCTAATACATCTTGAACCTTGTCTTTAACCGACACGGTGACTGGATCCAAAATAACGCCATGCTCATATTTTTTGACTTTAGTGACAACATGCGCCTGTTCTTCAATGGTCATATTTTTATGAACAATACCAATTCCGCCTTCTTGCGCCATTGAAATAGCCAACCTTGCTTCCGTTACGGTATCCATAGCTGCCGAAACAAAAGGAATATTCAACTCAATATTTCGGCTAAGACGTGTTTTTAATGACACATCAGAAGGTAAAACATTAGAGTGGGCGGGCACTAACAAAACGTCGTCAAATGTTAAAGCTTCCTGCAAGATGCGCATAGTGGTAATCCTTTATATTAATTTTATAGGTCAATTAGAATTTTTTGCTCGTATAGGCTAAACGATACCAAAAAATCTTTTTTTACTTAATATTCAAATGGTTATCTATTTTTTTAACGAAAAATTTTCACCGAAATAAGTTTTTTAACAGAATAGTGTACATTATAAGGATTGACAGCGCCTGGGTAAACTTAATAACTTATACATTCCATTGAATATTGTCCCAAAAAACTACCTAAAAGTAGTATTTTTGTTTTTTATTCAGTATCGGTTAAAATCAAAGATTGAGCTACACACTTAAAAATACAGCTTCAACTTTATCCTGGAGGATTATCCATAATGAAAAATTTACTTGTTATTACTGCCGTAACGGCCACCCTTTCAATTACTGCTTGTGCCAACAATGCCCCCGTAAAAATGTCTGCTTACGACACAACGGTCTCTAAAGCGATGAAACTTCATGAATCGGCTAAAAGCCATCATCATGTATTCAAGCAAAAGAAAATGAAACAACCTTATGTTGAGCATCACCTTGCTTTAGCAAAAGAAGCCAAAGCCAAAAATGATGATTCAGCAGCTATGTTCCATGCTGAAGAAGCACTCAAAATCGCAAAGGCTGAAATGATGCAGTACGAAGAAGGAAAGACCATTAAACCAGGCTGGATAAAATAACCTGTCTCACCAGGTTTGATCGAAAAAAACCGCCAAGCTTGGCGGTTTTTTTTGAGCTATTTTCCCTTCAAATATTGTTCATCAGTAAAGCAACTGACCCATTGAGGTTTCATAATGACCAAAGCCAATAACAAAACGCCATTTACAAATCCCTCTGGAATGGCAATCAATGGAATATAGGGAATAAAGGATCTTTCCAACACCTCCAATGAATAGAGTCCACTTTGCGCCATCACCAGGGCCGCAACGGCTGAAGCGGCAATCACGCTGATACTGGCCGCTAGAAACCCATTCAATAAAATAAAAACAAAGAAATTCCGTTCAAGTGCCTGATACGACCAAACGGCAATTCGCCAAACAATCAACACCGGAATGACCGCCATAATGAGCGCATTAAGGCCAAATGCCATCCAACCAGCATTCCCCAATATCGAAATACCCAATAACGCAATACTCAGTGACATCAGGGCAAATTGCGCACCAAACATTAAGGTCACCAGTGCGGCTAATAATAGATGAAACCCTAATCCAGGGCCAATCGACGCCACTGAATTCCATGTCAAAAACACGATGACCGTCGCGCCTAAAAAAACATGCTGGGATGGCTTATCGGATATCTTGTGCCAAGGTGCGGTTTTTAACGCCCAAACAAGGACGGGCAAATACAGTCCAAACCCCAGTAACGACCAGACCAAAGATAGCCCGCTATCATGTAAATTCATAAAGCCTCTCTTACGCTTTCAAACCCTTGCTGATACCCATAATCCTAATGATATTTGTCATAAAACACCAATGACTTTCGATTATATTAACCGAAAATATAGCCCTAAATCGATTATCATTCCTCTTTTAAAATAAAGAAGTGACAACATGCTCTCATTCAAGATACTATTTGCATTCTTTTATGATGCATTACTGCTGATTGCCCTTTGGTTTGTCAGCACGATTCCATTTGTACTTTGGCAAGGCTCAGGATTTGAGCAAGATCCAGTCAAGTTACTGGCATTCCAAACTTACTTATTAGCGATAACCTATTTTTATCTGAGCTACTTCTGGACACTGAATGGACAGACCCCTGGCTTACGCGTTTGGCACCTACGCCTATTAACCAATAGTGACCATCTCATGAATCGTTACCAAGCAAACCTTCGGTTTCTAAGCGGTATATTGCTATTTAGCATCGGCTGGATAGGACTCTTTATTCCGCCAGTCAAACAAACTTTGCAGGATCGGATGTCAAAGACTAAAATAGTGCCGACTTCAAAAAGGGACCCTAGTTAATGACAACACTTATTATTCACGAAAATGGCTTAACATACGAGCAAAGCAAGCAAATCACACGAACGCTAGGGACGCCTGAAAAAGTCAACAATCATCACCGTATTCAAGTGAGTAACTACTGCGCTGAAACAACACAAGCCCTCTCGCAAAAAATTGGCATTGATATCAACCCGCTACCAGAAGGGTTTAATGATAGCAATATCAAGCTGGTTATCAGCGACATGGACTCAACGCTGATCGGCATCGAATGTGTTGACGAAATTGCAGATATGATGAACTTAAAACCGCAAGTGGCAGCCATTACCGAAGCCGCGATGCGTGGAGAGTGTGATTTTGAAAGTTCTCTAACACAAAGAGTTGCACTATTAGAAGGCCTGAATACCCAGGCACTGCAAACCGTATTTGATGAGCGCCTATTTTTAAATCCAGGGGCGGAAGTCTGGCTACAGGGGCTCAAAGATCAACACATTACCTTTGCATTGGTATCGGGCGGCTTTACCTTTTTCACAGAACGTCTGCAAAAACAACTGAATATCGATTTCACCCTAGCGAATGTGCTAGAAGAAAACAATGGCTTATTAACCGGTAAAGTGCTCGGAAATATTGTGGGTGCTGAAGCCAAAGCGGCTTTTTTAAAGCAACTATGTGAATCGCTCAATATTTCGCTAGACCAAACCATTGCCATAGGCGATGGCGCGAACGACTTATTAATGATGAAAGAAGCCGGACTGAGCATTGCCTATCATGCAAAACCCGCCGTCCAGAAGCAGGCAGATGTTAGCATTAACTTTGGCGGTTTAGATAAGGTTCTTGATTTTATCGCGGGTAGCTGAGCCACCCGCTTTCAACTGACTTCGTATCAACACGCCTATCGGTTAGAATAGGCTCATTTCATACTCCTGGATAGCGACCACGACAAACTTACCGATTGTCGATTCATATCCAGGCCATTGACTGGCGACTTCTTTCATAAAGGGCTCTGCCATGATTTTAGGTTTCATTTCAAAATCAGACAAACCTTCCTCATAATACTCACCCGCTTTGGTATAAAGCGTTTCTACAAATTGCCGACCATCTTTAATCAACTGAACCCCTTCATGTCGTCCGTGCATGGGAATAAAATGATCGATTGGCATTTTTTCAATTTCTGACAGCGCTTTAATGGAGCCACGGTAAGAGCCATCCGCCATATTCGCGACGCGACGCATGACCATATCCCCCATATACATAGTCTTATCCGTTACGACCTCAATTGCAATATCAGATTCGGTATGCACCTTACCAAAGTGATGGACCTTAAACTCAACCCCGCCTAGCTGAAAAACCTCACCGCCATTCAAATGTTGATCTGCAACCGTAATAACGGTTCCAGTAATTTTGTTATCGGTATTGGATTGCATAAAATCAAACCAGAACTTATCTTGGCCATTCTTCAATACTTTTTCGCAACTTGGATGACAATAAAGTGCCACATCGGGATTCTCGGCAACGAAGGCATGATTACCTAACCAATGATCGCCATGATAGTGAGTATTAATGACCTTGACCACAGGCAATGACGTCACCTTTTTAATTTGGCGTAATACCATTTCACCAATCTGGATTGAGCTACCGGTATCAATCACCACGACCCCTTCATCCGTCACGACAAAGCCAGGGTTACTAAACATCCCAAAATTCTCAGGCGACGGATGCGCCCCTAAAGCGGGAATATAATAACAATGCTCAGAGACTTTTACCGCTTCAATATCCGGAACTTTTGGACCTTTAAATTCACCCAGATCATTTGCGTACAAAGGTGACAACGCCGATAAGCCCACCATACCGGCACTGACGCCCAAAGCTGATTTTAAAAATGCCCGACGCTTCATTGAATGCATACCTAATTCCTCAATCCATAAAATATAAGACTTTAATTATATACACCTCTTTTCTAACAGCAAGTACTTTAATCTAAATCCACATTGAGATTATTTATCCTAATATTCACGATTTTTTAATTTTTCCAACCACCAGTCTTATACAATATTGATTCTTCTTAAACGCACTACGTTGGCAAAAGGCAATGGATTTTCTAAAAACCTATCTAGACATCAGTATTTTCGGCTTATTGGGCATAATGAGTTTTATCATGGTCTGGTTTGCCATTGAGCGCAAACTGTTTTTCACAAAGCTCGACCTAAACCAATATGACTCCATTGAATCGCTCAGAATTGCAACCACTCACAATCTGACAACCATTGCCAGCATTGGCTCTAACGCCCCTTATGTGGGGTTACTCGGCACCGTATTGGGCATCCTTATCACTTTCTATGAGCTGGGTCTCAACAATCAAATCGAAACCGGTCAAATTATGATGGGACTCGCCCTGGCTTTAAAAGCGACTGCGGGCGGGATTGCTTTAGCCATTCCCAGCATTATTATTTACAATGGTTTGGTTCGCCAGACTGAAGTCATTGAGCTACGTTATCTTGCCTTACGCTCACAGCCTAAAAACTAACCCGCAAAATACTCATGAAACGATTTGATCAAATTAATGTTATCCCGATGATCGATGTCATGTTGGTTTTATTGGCCATTGTCCTCACCTCTGCCAGCTTTATTGTTCAAGACAAGCTCAATATTGAACTCCCTGAAACGCAACAGACAGATTCCTATACCCCACCAGAGACATTAAGTTTACGGTTAGCCATTAATGCCGACAACCAATATTTCTTAAATGATCAACCGATTAGCTTTGATGAACTGGCTCGTCAACTGCAACAAGCTGACTCAGACCAACCGATAGAACTTAGGGTCGACCAAAAAGCCGAATTTGGTCCTTTTACCAAACTAATTGATCTACTTAAAAAACACCAAC
>CBFHUY010000029.1:0-15881 GCA_965658885.1 Hydrogenovibrio sp. | reverse complement strand
AAAGGCACGGCCATCATCTTCAGAATACATGCCAATACCATTATGACGCTCGGTCATTTCACGGTATTCATCACCAAATAATGAATCTTCTTTAATGCGAATATTCTGTGCTAGAAATTCCCCTTTAAATTGGCCGAGGTTTCTTAACACTTCCTCTTCCTTATAGGTAAATTCCCAGTGACCGGTCATAATATCAACGCCAATCAAATTCGACGCTTCAACCATATCTTGACCACGGGTAAATAAAGCGGTACCAGAACCATGCCACAAATCCCCACCGTCCATGGTTAGGGTATTTTCACGACCACCAGCGCCTTCACGAAGTTTATCTAATAAGGTTTTTAAATGGGCAAAACCACCGACTTTACCATATTGTTCCGATGCATCTTGGAAGTTCAGATAGGTAAAGGCATGTGCCAAAGGCGTGCCCGGTTTTAGGTTTAATTCTTTTAGTAATTTTGTTCCAACCACATGCGGCAGCTTACCAAAGGCAGGACCCGTTCCCAAATTCACATTCGGCTCACGGAAATAGATAGGCTTTAATTGAGCATGAGTATCGGTAATATGCAATAAACGAACCTTACCTTTCATCGGTAAGTTATACATATCCATAGTGGCGGCAGCGCCTTGTTTCTTTTCTGGGCTAGACGACATAGCACCCGCTGTACCTGGAAGCATTCCAGCAGCCGCTGCTAGAGACATAACATGAAGGAATTCACGACGATTTAAAGACATATTGCCCTACTCCGTTTAGGTTAAAAAATCGAATTGAGTGGCGCGCACAATTGCCGCCAACCCAAAATATACAAAGTTTTATAAATATAAGCAATCTCTAATAAAAAGTCTAATAGAGTCTGCTTATCTTATCTTCGATATTATTTATCCACAAAATAGGGTCTAGAATTTATGCACCTATATCGACTCTGAAATAAATTACCCTACCCACTTTCTGGCATTACGGAACAAACGCATCCAAGGCGCATCTTCTAGCCAATCATCCGGATGCCACGAGTTTTGCACCGTTCTAAACACCCTTTCTGGGTGCGGCATCATAATGGTGACACGGCCATCTTGAGTCGTTAACCCGGTCATACCATTAGCGGTTCCATTCGGATTCGCCGGATAAACTTCCGTTGGCTGACCTTGAGCATCAACATAACGTAAACTCACCATTGCATCAATATCGCTCGGTAAGTCCCCGCCAAAATCCATACGACCTTCGCCATGGGCAACGGCCACTGGAATTCGCGTACCCGCCATGCCTTGTAATAAAATGGATGGTGAGTCTTGAATTTCAACCAATGAAAAACGTGCTTCAAATTGCTCTGATTGATTCCGCACAAATCTTGGCCAATGCGCTGCCCCTGGAATAATATCCTTAAGGTTTGACAGCATTTGACAGCCATTACAAACCCCTAAAGTGAAGGTATCTTCGCGATGAAAGAAATTTTCAAATTGGGTTCTCGCTTGATCATTCAATAAGATGGAATTTGCCCACCCTCGTCCAGCACCAAGAACATCACCATATGAAAAACCACCACAAGCAACCAACCCGCGGAAATCATCAAATGAAACCGAACCAGATAAGACGTCCGACATGTGAACATCGATGGCATCAAACCCAGCACGACTAAATGCGGCGGCCATTTCTTGCTGACCATTAACACCCTGTTCCCTCAAAATAGCCACTTTGGGTCTCGGCTGTCCTGCAAATTCAGCGGTCATGTCGTCATTCATATCAAACGTGACCACTGGCACGATTTGCGCCTGGGTATCATTGGAAATCGCATCAAATTCCTGTTGCGCACAGTGCTCATTATCACGCAAGGCTTGCATACGGTAACTGGTTTCCGCCCAGCAGGCCTGGTAGTTTTTGCGCGACCCTTGTAACACTTTTTGACCTTGTGCACATATTTCAATCACATCACCTTCTGTGACTTGACCAATAAAGTGTGTCATCTCTGTCAAGCCATAGGTCGCGAGTAGCCCTTCAACTGCCGGTCGATCTGATTCTAAAATTTGAATAACCACGCCGACTTCTTCTGAACATAAAGCGGCAACTGGCTCATCGCCTAAGGCAGACACATCTAGATCTAAACCACAGTGTCCAGCAAATGCCATTTCTAATAAGGTGACTAAAAAGCCGCCGTCCGATCGGTCATGGTAGGCTAACGCCAATTCATCTGCCATTAAGGTTTGTACAAAGTCAAACAACTGGATTAAGTCATTCGCCGAATCCAAGTCAGCGGATTCATCGCCAATTTGATTATAAACTTGCGCTAAACAACTGCCGCCTAAGCGGTTTTGACCCCGACCTAAATCAATCGCCAACAGACAGGTTTCCCCTAAATCGGTTCGTAATTGAGGGGTCAGCGTCTTGCGCACATCCTGCACAGGGGCAAAGGTGGTAATATTCAACGAAACCGGTGAGGTGACTGACTTGGTTTCATCGCCGTCCTGCCAAACCGTTTTCATTGACATGGAATCTTTACCGACCGGTACCGCTATGCCTAACTGTGGGCATAACTCCAACCCGACCGCCTCAACGGCTTGATAAAGTGCGGCATCTTCGCCAGGATGTCCTGCTGCCGCCATCCAGTTTGCCGAAATCTTAATATCGCTCATTTTCTCAATTTTGGCACAAGCGATATTGGTAATCGCTTCGGCTATTGACAAACGTGCCGAGGCTTTTGGATTAATTAAGGCGACTGGCGGTCTTTCACCAGTTGCCATCGCTTCACCCGTTACACCGTTATAATCCGCGCAAGTAATACCCGCATCTGCCACCGGAACCTGCCAAGGCCCAACCATTTGGTCTCGAGTCACCATACCGGTAATCGTCCGGTCACCGATGGTAATGAGAAAACTCTTACTGGCGATGGTTGGTAACTTTAATAAACGCTCAACCACCTCATCCATGGCCAAAACAGCCGGTTCAAAGCCAGGCTGAGGAACCTGACGAGAAACAACATCACGGTGCATTTTAGGGGGTTTCCCCAATAAAACATTTAATGGCATATCCACCGGGTTATTATCAAATACCGTATCATTCACCACCAACTTTTGTTCAGCGGTGGCTTCGCCCACGATCGCATACAAACAACGTTCACGACGGCAAATGTGTTCAAATTCAGCGAGTTTGTCTGGATAAATCGCAATCACATAACGCTCTTGCGATTCATTACACCAAATTTCCATCGGCGACATGCCTGGTTCGTCATTGGGAACTGCTCTCAAATTAAAGTGTCCCCCTCGACCGGCATCGTTCACCAATTCAGGAAAAGCATTCGACAACCCCCCTGCACCCACATCATGAATGGATGCTATCGGAGAGGCTTCACCCAAATAGGTACACCGATCAATCACTTCTTGCGCCCGTCTTTCCATTTCTGGGTTTTCACGCTGAACCGAGGCGAAATCCAAGCTTTCAGAACCGGCACCACTATCCACTGAAGACGCCGCTCCGCCGCCAAGACCGATTAACATCGCCGGACCACCTAATACCACTAATTTAGCGCCAACTGGAATGGTTTCTTTATGAACATGCATATCCCGAATAGAACCCAAGCCTCCGGCCAACATAATGGGCTTGTGATAGCCTCGAACCTCATCTCCTTCATGCGTCAACAAGGTATTTTCATAGGTACGGAAATAGCCATTAATCGCTGGGCGGCCAAACTCATTATTAAACCCTGCAGCCCCTAAAGGCCCTTCCAACATAATATCCAGTGCAGAAACAATTCGATTCGGCTTACCATAAGGTCTTTCCCAAGGCTGTTCATATCCCGGAATATTTAGATTCGATACGGTAAACCCAGTCAATCCGGCCTTTGGCTTAGAGCCCCGACCCGTAGCGCCTTCATCCCGAATTTCGCCCCCTGATCCGGTCGCAGCACCGGGCCAAGGTGAAATAGCCGTTGGATGGTTATGGGTTTCTACTTTGATTTGAAAGTGAACCGGTTCCTCAACCGTTTGATATTGAGCGGTCTGCGGATTTGGAAAAAACCGCGAAGCGGGATAGCCTTCTAAAACAGCCGCATTATCACTATAGGCCGATAACACCCCTTGTGGGTTCTTTTGATAAGTATTCCGAATCATGTCAAACAACGAATGCGATTTGGCTTGGCCATCAATGGTCCAATCGGCATTAAAAATTTTGTGTCGACAATGTTCTGAATTCGCTTGAGCAAACATCATCAGCTCGGCATCCACCGGATTACGTCCTAAGCCGGTGAAGGCTTCAACTAAATACGTCATTTCATCATCGGATAAGGCTAAGCCCATCGCTTGATTGGCCTGTTTGAGCGCATCAAACCCACCTTGCAAAATATCGACGGTTTGGAAAGGACGAGGCGATTGATGCGAAAACAAATCTGCCAAGGTTTCCGTATCATGCACTACCTGCTCCATCATACGATCAAACAATAGCGCTTCCATTGCAGGACGATCAGATTCGGCAACCCCTTCAAAATAGTAAACAACCCCGCGCTCAATCCGACTGACTTCCTCTAATCCGCAGGTATGGGTGATATCGGTTGCTTTTGACGACCAAGGTGAAATGGTCCCTAAACGAGGCAAAACAATACAACTCGACGACGTCAGTTCACCGGAAACAACGTCAGGCGAATCATTGACTAACAGTCTTAATTTGGTTAAAGCTTGCTCTGTTAATTGCGTGGTCGGTGTCTTTAATTCGACAACATAAATGGCTTGCGATCTTAAACCCGATATGGCACCGACAGAGGAGAGTGTTTGATGAAGTTGATTAAGACGATAATCGGAATGCGCCGAATTTCCCCAAATGATTTGCATGGTGGTTCCTTATACAAAAAGCCCCCGAAAGGGACGAGGGCAAGTAATCGATATTGCGCTAAAGCGTAAGCTCTAAAGCATTCAAAATAGGTTGTGTTTGCTGCCGCTTAAACACTTTTTGCGGTTGTATTATTAAGCTTAGCATGATCGTGAAAAATGTTAAGAAGCAGGTTTGATGGCTTCATTAAAAGGTTTATTTTCAATCGCTGGATTTAATAAATCTGGCGGAATCGCAAGATCTTTCGCCACTCTCTGTTGATCCGCTTCTGGATCAACGTCCGCTTCTTGGCAAGGCGTCATAGAACAGCCTGCCAAGGTCACAGCCAACACCAGTGTTGACATTAAACGAACACCGGTTTGCGCCTTTAGCGACCGTAGATTTTGAAATAACATTGATTTAGCACTCATTCAGACAGCACTCCTGCGACTTGTAAGGCATGGCGAACCTGTGGATGATATTTTTCTGATAAAGGCGTTAACGGCAGGCGAATGGCACCATTCATTAATCCCATCTGAGCCATAGCCCATTTCACCGGAATCGGATTCGCTTCTAAAAATAAATTGGTATGTAACTCTGATAATGCCACATCAAGACGTCGAGCCAACTCCGCATCGCCGCTAAGCGCCGCTTCATAGACTTCAGACAATTGTGCTGGTGCAACATTGGCCGTCACAGAAATGCCACCATGACCACCGGCAAGGATAAACTCCACCGCAGTTGCATCATCCCCAGTATAAAGGTCAAACGCTTCACCCGTTAACGCTTTGATCTGCGCCACACGACTCACATCACCGGTCGCTTCCTTAATACCGATAATATTAGGAATGCTTGCCAAACGACCCACCGTTTCTGGCAATAAATCACAGGCCGTGCGCCCAGGAACATTATACAAAATCTGATCAATGGCCACCGTCTCTGCAATTTTCTTGTAATGCAGATAAAGCCCTTCTTGAGTGGGTTTATTATAATAAGGCGTCACCAATAAACAGGCATCGGCACCCACATCCTTAGCATATTGGGTTAATCCAATTGCTTCTGCAGTGGAGTTCGCGCCCGTTCCTGCGATAATGGGAATACGCCCTGCTGCCTTTTCCACGGCAAAACGAATCACATCACGATGTTCTTGAAAATCTAAGGTTGCTGACTCACCTGTCGTGCCCATCGCAACAATGGCTTTCGTCTTAGACTCGATGTGAAATTCAATTAATTTCTCAAGTGTTTCGTAGTCCACTGACTCATCTTCCAACATCGGTGTGACCAATGCCACCATACTGCCTCTAAACACGATGATTTATCTCCAACCATTAGCAAAATTTTAAACGGTAATATTAACCTTTCACCCCCGTTTCTTCAAGCGCTTATTTCAGTGACAATCGCCTGATACGCATGAATGTTTTTTTCAGTATTTTTTAATTGTGCTTGCCTTCAAAACCTTGCATACTAATCACTAAAAGCAAGGAGAAAATCATGACTGAAATAGCCCAAATTGGACTCAATGATACCGTACCCGCCTTCACGCTCGAAGCAACCAGCAACAAAGCCATTACCGAGTCGGATTTATTAAATCACTACACTGTCTTGTACTTTTACCCAAAAGACAGTACCCCAGGCTGCACAACAGAAGGACAAGACTTTACTGCGGCTTACCCTGAATTTAAGGCGCTCAATACCGAAATTTATGGTATCTCACGAGACTCCATCCGCAAACATGAAAATTTCAAAGCCAAGTATCAGTTTCCATTTGAGCTCATCTCAGATCCGGACGAAACCCTCTGCAATCTATTTGATGTCATTAAATTGAAAAAGAACTATGGTAAAACCTACCTAGGCATTGAACGCAGCACTTTTTTAATTGACCCTCAAGGAAAAATTATCCAAGAATGGCGAAAAGTCAAAGTCATCGGCCACGTAAAAGCCGTTTTAGAAGCGGTTAAAGCACAACAGATTTAATTCTTTAAAGCACTGCCAAAAGTCCTAAAAAGCCCAATAGCAAAGGAATGCAAACATGACAGACAATCCAAACCGGCTCTTCATACTAGACACCAATGTACTGATGCACGACCCAATGGCCCTCTTCAACTTTGAAGAGCATGACATTTTCATTTCAATGACCGTGCTAGAAGAGCTGGATGCGGGTAAAAAAGGCATGTCGGAAGTTTCTCGCAATGTCCGTGAAACCAACCGGCTCATTGACCAAATTATTAGCAATGCCTCTTTTGAAGAAATCAAACAAGGGCTAGACCTAGAGCGCATTCATCCCAACAAAGAAAGCACCGCGCTTCATCTTGGCAAACTCTTTTTTGAAACCGAGCCACTATTGGCAAAACTGCCTGAATCACTTCCGAGCCATAAAGCCGATAACCATATTCTGCAAACCGGCCTAGCCCTCAAAACCCAATACCCCAGTCGCAATGTCACCCTGGTAACCAAAGACATCAATATGCGCATTAAATCATCGGCAGTGGGCCTCCACTCCGAAGATTACTATAATGACCGGGTTTTGGAAGATGCCGACTTATTGTTTACGGGCTGGGAGCTGCTGCATGAGCACTTTTTTGAAAACCATTTTGACAAAATGAAATCCTGGCAACAAGACGATAAAACCTTCTATGAGTTGGAACTCGATGACAGTTTGCACTGGTATCCAAACGAATGCCTGATCAGTGAAAACGACTCTGGTTTTAGTGCCATAGTACGAAAAATAGAACATGGACGCGCCACCTTAGAATACCTGCCTAACTTCTCACAATCGCGCACAACGGTTTGGGGCGTCACCGCCCGCAACCAAGAACAAAATATGGCACTCAAATTTTTAATGGATCCTGAAATCGATTTCGTATCGCTTTTAGGGACTGCTGGGACCGGAAAAACCTTAATAACCTTGGCCGCCGCCCTTGAGCAGACCCTGGATGAAGGCATTTATAATGAAATTATTATGACGCGAGCGACCATCCCGATTGGCGATGACATCGGCTTTTTACCCGGCACAGAAGAAGAAAAAATGACCCCCTGGATGGGCGCATTAATGGATAACCTAGAAGTACTCACTAAAACCGATGGTCATGCGACGGATTGGGAAAAGGCCTCGACCCAAGAACTGCTCAATAAACGCATTAAAATCAAATCATTGAACTTTATGCGTGGGCGAACTTTCCAAAATAAGTTTATTATTTTAGATGAGTCACAAAACCTCACCCCCAAACAAATGAAAACCTTGATTACACGGGCGGGCGAAGGTACCAAAATTGTTTGTTTGGGAAATATCGGTCAAATTGATTCGCCTTATTTAACCGAAACCACCACTGGCCTAACCTATATCGTTGATCGCTTTAAAGCATGGGAGCACAGTGCCCATATTACCTTACAACAAGGTGAACGCTCTCGCTTAGCCGAATTCTCATCTGAGAATTTATAGCCAAAAAAAATGCCCAAAACGACCAGGCCTGGTCATTTTTGGGCATTTCCTTGTCGCTGAACGCTTTATTTGTCTTCTGGTACTTTAAAGCCTTGTTCTGAGGCATTGATCTTACAATAACCCACAGCAAACTCTAATAACTCACCGACCGCACGGTGACGGAACTTGTGTTTTTGGCGAACATGAGAAAAGGGTCTTTGCAAAGGTGGATCCAAAGGAAGCGCTTTCAGGGTGCCCAGCTTTAATTCTTTAGCCAAGGTGGTACGAGAAACGATGGCAATACCCACTCCGGCTTCAACCGCCATTTTGACCGATTCAGGGCTACCTAACTCCATCACCACATTTAAATCGGAGTAACTCAATCCCTGCTCGCGGATATAGGTATCAATGACCGAGCGAGAACCAGACCCTTCTTCGCGTGAGATATAACGATACTGTCGCATATCTTCAATCGAAATTTTATTGCGATTAGCTAAAGGGTGATCGGGTGGGACTATCAAGACCATTTCATCAATACGACAGACTTCCACTTCGAGGTTTTTGTTATAGACGGGTGCTTCAACAATCCCCAAGTCAATCATATTGTTTTCAACCATGGCCACAATCGCATCGGTATTGCCCACTTGAAGACGAATATTGACATCTTCAAATTTTTTATTGAAGACGCCCAATAAATTCGGCAATAAGTATTCAGCAATGGTCGTACTGGCACCGATCAATAAACTGCCCGTCACCTCCCCGGTCAGCTCTCGAACCTCAGAATTCATTTTATCGTAGTGATCGAGTATTTTTTCCGCATAGTCATAAACCAGCTTTCCGGCATCTGTGAGGGTAATCTTATTATGCGTTCTGTCAAAGAGGCGAGTATTAAAAAATTCTTCGAGTTGCTTGACTTGAAAGGTCACTGCAGGTTGTGTCATATGAAGGGTTTCAGCTGCCTTTGTAAAACTCAATACTCTTGCAACTGTGTAAAAAACTTGAAGCCGTCTATCAGCCATACTGAAAGTGCCTTTATTGTAACTATCTAAATAACTTTTTAAGGAATAGACTATAGTGCCGCTAGGTACAAAAGTCAAAATATTTTATACCCTACCCTTAGAATAGCTTATGGGTTTCGGTTATGAATCGGCTAATAATCGTTTAACGTCTGCGATCAACTTTTTATTTTCGGCTTTTACTTTTAAAAACAACTGCTCATTTTCCTGCTGAATTTTGGCATCATGGTACAGTACATGACGCTCATGAGACTGCAGGTGAAGTGATTCAATACGATGCTCCAATTGATCCAAATGATCGGAAACATGTTCCAACACGCGTGCCATACGCTGTTCATTGTTTTCAGATAACTGTTCTAAATGCGTTTGCATTAACCGGACTTGTTTCAAAATTTCTTTTTCACGGTTCTTTTGCTCCGCACCAATCAGAAAAGCCGATACATTCGCCGTCACCAATGAAAACAGCATCACCCCAATCACAATTAAGGCCGCACCAAAGAGTCGCCCCGTATCGGTTAGCGGTACCAAATCGCCATAGCCAACCGTGGTGATGGTCACCAAGGCGTACCAAACACCATCAACAAAGTCGACCTTCTCAATGACTGAAAAAATGGAACCCGCGACAATAATAAAAACCATTGCCCCAAATAACACCAGACCAAAACTATTTTGACGTAACAAGGCCACAAAAGCCCCAAAAACATTCAAAATAATTCTCAAAAACAAAAACAACCGCAAGCTTCTAAATAGAACCGCCCAATCGTGACTGACCTCCCACCAGGGCAACGCAATAATGATGATTAAAGCATTTAGCCAATTATGCAGCAGATACCGCTTTCGATTGGTAACAAAGAGTAAATTAACCCCAAATTCGAGTACGAAAACCGACCACACCCCAATGGAAAGAATAGACTGATGCTGCTGGTGCCCTGCATAATCAAGCACCAACTGCACGACCACAACCAATAATGCAATCAATACCAAGAAAGAAAAATAACGACCAATTTGACGTGCTTTGGAAGGCTCCGCCTCTGAAACGCCTTCGACACCCAGTACCGCTTTAATATTGATGCGATTGAATGCTTGAAACGTCATTGGGCTAACGAAGGGAGGACTTCTCGTCCTTTTAACACTTGCGACATCAACCAGTTCTTAATCGGCGTGGCCTGATTGGCAAGCGGTAATATTTTTGAACGCAGTTTGTTTTTGACTGACTGGTCTTGTTGAAATAGCCAATCAAATCCTTCCATTGATCGTTGCACAACCACATTATCCCCTCGACGCCAGCGCTCATATCGACGCAATACACTGCGACGACTCCAATCCTTTTCGGGTGACTGTTGCCGAGCAGTGACCAAGGTGTCAATCAATGCCGCTGCGTCTAGTAGCCCCAAATTAACGCCTTGTCCCGCCTGAGGGTGGACCGTATGCGCCGCATCACCTATCAAGACAAAATGGGGTTGAATATAACTATTGGCATGACGCCGAATCAGTGGAAAAGCCCCGCGCTCACCAACTTTGATGACCTTGCCTAATTTGCTTGCCGAGGCTTGTGTGATGGCTTCTGCAAAATCCTCATCAGACAGCGCTAACGCCCACTGCATTTTTTCAATCGGCAAATACCAGGCAATTGAACTCTGATTATCGGGCATGGCTAAAAAAGCAAAGGGACCATCTGCCTGATAGCGTTGCCAACAGGTATCTTGATGTGATAATTCGGTTTCAACACAACCGACCACAGCACATTGATGATAATCATGTGTTGTCAGCTCAATACCAGCCAATTGCCGAGTTTTGGAGGCTGCACCATCAGCCCCCACCACCAACTGGGTTAACAACGTCTCGCCATTGCTTAAAAACACTTCCGCACCTTGCGAAGTCAAACTGAAATCGACCACTTCTTCTCCAGTACGAATGCTGACCGATGGGTGCACTAAAAGCTGCTCCCACAGAGCAGCTTGTATCACCGAGTTTTCAACCACATGCCCTAAATTAGGTTGGTGAATATCGGCCGCCGAAAAATGGACTTCTGCTTCTGACGAAGACTCCCAAACATGCATATCCGTAAACGCATGACAGCGTCGTGCTTCAATACCCTGCCAAGCCCCTAATCCTTTTAAGATATTTTCAGAAGCCCGCGTTAAGGCACTGACTCGAACTTGATAGGGCTGCTGAGTTGACCAAGACAAGTCCGGTTCATACTGTTCCAGCAACAACACCTTAAATTGCTGTTGTGCCAACCCCAGTGCGGCTGTGGCGCCGACCATGCCACCCCCGACAATAATCACATCCCAATAAGATTTTTCAGCAGTCTCAACGGGTGACAAGGATGCCTTAGAATGATTTTTAGTCATGATGATTTAACCCCATTGTAAAGGATGCAAACCGCTTTCTTAACGCCGGTAACGAATGCATCGCCATTAATCCTAAGCCTCGGAAATGCCCCACTACGGGCGATGGCGTTTGAAACAATTGAATCAAGCTATCGGTCAAGCCCATCACCGACTGATGGTGACGGTGTCGACTTTGGGCATAGGCTGATAAAAATCCAGCCTCTCCGATATCCTGTGTCGAAATCGCCATTTCCGCAAATTCAATAATATCGGCAATTCCCAGATTGAGCCCTTGTGCCGCAACAGGATGTTGGGTGTGGGCTGCATTTCCCATTAGAACGGCTCTTGGCCCAATAAAATTCGGTACATAGGTTTCGATTAAAGGATAAACCACTCGTTCACTCACCTGTTCAAATCCACCGAACCGTTCTCCGATTTGCGCTGAAAATGCCTCTAAAAAGACATCATCCGCCATATTTCGAATCGAGTCTATTTGTTGTTCCGGCACCACCCAAACGGCCTTATGCGCCTTGCCCTGCATCGGCAACAAGGCGACAGGACCGGTTTCGGTAAACCGTTCAAACGCCCAACCATTTGCCGATTCTGCAGTCGTGACTTTACTAATAACGCCAAATGCCTGATAAGATTTCTCGGTCATCGCCAAGCCAAGCTGCTGACGAACAGCCGATTGAGTGCCATCCGCGCCCACCAGCAGCTGCGTAGTACGCACTTCCACCGCATCGCCCTGCTGAAAAGAGACCTTTTGTCCGTCATTTTCAATCCCAAATTCAACCAGGCCTGAGCCGCTAAAAGTTTCAATATTGGCATCCAACTTCACCTGACGCCATAACACCTTACCCAAATCAGCCGCGGTAATACTGTACCCCAAGGCAGGCACTTGCATTTCATCGGCATGTAAATAGGTTAGCCCTAAATAGCCCTTTTGCGAAACATGAACATGTTCAATGGGCGTGATATAGGGCTGAAGCGCTTCGCCTAACCCCAGTTTCTCCAGAAACTGCATGGAACCATAGGTCAGTGCCAACACCCGACCATCAAAGGAACCGGTTTCCCCTTGCTCAAAACTGTTTTTTTCAATGACCGTGACCGCTTTGCCTTGCTTAGCCAATGCAATCGCCAGTATAAGCCCGACGGGTCCCCCTCCGACAATCACTGCTGATTTCAACTCTAGTGCCATACGGCCCCCTTAAACAAAAGTCAACTAACGACGATTTGCAGCCATCCAACGCTCAATTTCAGCAACCCGTCTCGGTAGCCCAACGGTTAACACATCACAACCTGTTTCCGTTACCAACACATCTTCTTCTATGCGAATACCCATCCCCCGATAAGGTTCTGGCACATTAGTTGATGACTTTGGCAGATACAAACCGGGTTCAACGGTTAACACCATACCGGCTTGTAAAGGGCGGGATTGTCCTGCCACTTTGTACGCGCCCACATCATGCACATCCATCCCCAACCAATGACTGACACCATGCATATAAAAAGGCTTATAAGCTTCATCTTCGATTAACACCGACACTTTACCGGATAATATGCCCAATTCCACCAAGCCAGTGGTAATTTTCTCAATGGCAATTTGCTGCAGCTCCTCAAATAACACGCCGGGCTGAATCTTTTCAATCACTGCCTGTTGTGCCGCCAACACCCACTCATAAACTGCTGCCTGTGGCTTGGTAAAGTGTCCATTAGCTGGGAAAGTGCTGGTAATATCACCTGCATAACCACCAAATTCAGCGCCGGCATCAACCAAAACCAAATCGCCGTTTTGGATCTTAGCGTTATTTTCCGTGTAATGAAGGACACACGCATTTTCACCACTCGCCACTATCGAATTAAATGCCACTCTCGGTGAACCATGTTGTTTAAAGGTATTCTCAATATCGGCTTGGACTTGATATTCAAACTTTTCCGATGCAACGGATTTCATCGCACACAAATGCCCTTGAACGGAAACGCGCGCCGCTTGGCGCATAATCGCGATCTCCGCTTCGGATTTTATGAGTCGCATTTCATGTAACAACGGATCTAAATCCGCAATCGTCTGTATGGCCTCATCGCCCTTTCGACTGTTCGCTTTATGTTGCGCAACCCAATCTGCTAAGGTTTCAGTCCACTCAGACAATTCCGAAAAACTCACATAGACGTTTTCTATCCCTGTCAAAAGCTCATAGCCCTGATCAACTAAGTCTCCAATCTCCCAGGCCTGGTCAATATTCAGTTGCGGAGTTGCAAACTCAACCCCCAAACGCCGACCTTGCCAAACCTCTTTTTCACTGTCCTTGGGTCTTAGAAACAAGCCTGTTGAAACGTTTCCTGCCTGTTTTTTCAGCATCAAGACGGCATCCGGCTCCGCAAACCCGGTTAAATAAAAAAAGTCAGACGTCGGCCGAAAGTCATATTCTACATCACGGTTGCGAATCTTCTCCTCACCAGACGCGACCCAAACCACACTATTATCAGGAAGCTGTTCTGCTAATGTCTGGCGTCTTTCAATATAGATGGCATTGGCTTTCATTAATGTCTTGACTCCGTCGGGGGTTCCATAGTCATAATCGGCGAGCCTTCTATCGGATTTAAGGTTTCATTAATCGTCATCACGCCAATCTTGACGAACTCAACCAATTCCATATAGTCAGCCTCATCCTGTTCAGAGGTATCCGATAAGTCGGCAGTATCAATACGGGCAATACTCCCAAAATCGTGACACAACTCAGCGACCTCACCCGTTAACTTTGATTCTGGCTTGCCAGCCAAACCCAACCCATACAAGAATCCCTCACAAAATTGTCCGAGCATTTGTGCACGAAAGGACAAATGCTCCGTATCAGCAGGCAAGCATAAATTGAGCTCAAAGCCAGAACCATTCAGTGCACCTTCCGCATCTAAATACAGTTGATGCATCGACACAAGAAAACTTTCTTTAACCGATGTCACTTTTGCTTCTTCGAGTAACCGTTTTAACCAAACGGCTTCCTTTATTTCGCCTTCGCCACATAATGTGCCCATTAACATCCCTTGCAAAAAGGCCGGAGACTCTAATTCAGAATAAGGCTCGATAACGGCACTTATCTCATCAAATGGTATCGTTTTGCTTTGCATTTGTATCCTTTAAAACACCAAAATATTGGTTTGAATCATACCATAGCTTCAACAACAACCAAAGACACGACCTAACCAATCCGGTTTTTTAATGACAAACTCTTTTAAAGTGCGTAACATAAATAGCATAGATTATCGAAGAAACCAGAATCAAAAGGAAATACCATGTTGACGCTTTCGCTGATGAACCACACTTTTGAAGTTCCGTGTGCGCCAGAAGACCGTGAACTGCTGATTGAAGCAGCGACTTTATTAGAGGATAAACTCGATCAAGTCACCAGTTTACAAGGTGAAAGTAAGGTACTGATGGTTGCGCTTAATTTATGTTATGACTATTTACTAATGAAACAGGACACCACTCAATACTGCTTAAGACTGGATCAACAACTCGAATCCATTCAACAACAAGCTTCATCAGATACTCAAGACAAACACCCTTAAGTAACCATTCAATCTCCCCTTCATTATTCACCCCCACACTCATGCACGTCAGCGTGTTTTTAATCAAATCATTAACGAGTGACTTTCTTGCAGACATAAAAAAACCACCCGAAGGTGGTTTTTTTCTACTGAAACATTGCTAGCCATAGTGACTAGCAATTTGTTCAAAGGGTAAATAAACTTACCAAGCAGTGAACGCTTGTAGAGTTGTTGTAGCATCGCCGCCTTTAGGCATTGAGTGATACAATTCAAACTTAACGTTTTGACGCATTAACCATGCAACACCAACAGTGTTAGTATCACCAAGTTCTTTAGAAGAACGAGCTGCAACATAACCGTTAACTGTGTCAGTTAAACCAAGTAATAAACCAATGTTAGTTGATTTATTAGCTGTACGTCCGTCAGAAGAACCACCAGCAGCAACAACTTCATCTTCTTTAGCAGAACCATAGCTTAGGTAACCAGCGAAGGCACGACCAGCTAATTTACCTTCTAGCTGAGCATCAACAACAAAACCATCAACTTTGATTTTATTGTTGTCGTTATCAGTGACTTCACCCATTTTAGCTTGAACACCAAAACCAGCGTCTAGACCAGCAACTTGCATCATAGCAGCTGCACGCGCATAAGTTGCTAGGTTTGTGATCTTAGCATTGGTGCTATGAGTCCACCAGCCTGGAGTATACTGAGCGATGTTTACAAAGTATGAAGGATCAGAGATAACAACGGCAACACCAGTTGCTGCACCAGAACCAACA
>CBFHUY010000028.1:0-16150 GCA_965658885.1 Hydrogenovibrio sp. | reverse complement strand
TAAGCACCCCATTCAGCAGCTGATTATGCAAAACTTTCATGGATGGTTAATTGATACAGGCAAACCCGGCTCCACGACGGGCCAGGCCGTCAGTCATGTTCATCAGCAGTTCCACCACCACCATGCTATTTGGCAAGCCTTTGACACCACAGCAACCAAAATTGAACAGGCCTGGCAAACTTCAGACGCAGTAAACTTAAAGGAAGCGATTACCGAAAATGAACAGCTGCTCGAAAACCTAGGCGTGGTTCCAGAAAGAGTTCAAGCTTTTATCAAACGCATTAATCAACACCCCAATAAAGCTGCCAAGATTTGTGGCTCTGGCAGCATTCAAGGCGACAAGGCTGGCGTGATCCTATGCCTTAGTCACCAGCCCCCCACAGAACTGTGTGAAGAGTTTGGATACTCACTCTTGCCGCTCACGTTAAATGAACAAGGAAGTCATTGTGAAGTGGTCTTCTAGCGCTCCCGCCAACCTCATGTTAATGGGAGAACATAGCGTCGTTTATGGATACACCGCAATTGCCTGCGCCCTTTCACAGAGAATACACATTGATTGGCAAACCCGAGACGATGATCAAATCCTCATCCAATCTGAACTGGGTCACTACCAAACAACTCGTCAAGCGCTAGCAGAAAGTCATGCTCCATCAAAACTTATTTGGGTTATGAGTTGCCTACAACATTATCAAACCAAACTCAGAACGGGATTGACCATCACCATCAAAAGTGATTTTAGCGATACATTAGGCCTCGGTAGTTCAGCCGCCGTTTTAGCTGCCATGCTTGGGGGACTGGATTATTTCGTTGCCGATACGCCCGCTTCCTTAGATCAACAATTTGCCACCGGACTCAAAATCATCCACCAAATTCAAGGACGAGGTTCCGGCACCGATTTGGCGGCCAGTTTACATGGCGGTATAATTCATTTTCAGCCGAAAACACAACAGATTGACCAGCTCGCCACCCACCTCGATTTATCGTTGGTTTACTGTGGTTATAAAACCCCAACCGCTGAAGTCCTCCAACAGGTCGTACAAGACTGGGCCGAATCACCTGCACAATTACAAAAGCTTTATCAACTCATGGGTGACACCACCCAGCTCGCTTATCAAGCGCTTTGCCAACACAATTGGAACCAGTTTGCGCAACAGCTTAATCGTTACCAAGGCTTAATGGACACTTTAGGCGTCAATGATGCGACTTTATCGCATCTCGTTTATGCACTGCGTCAAGACCCGAATATAACCGCCAGTAAAATATCTGGATCCGGTTTAGGCGATTGTGTAGTTGCACTGGGCAAAATGTCCGAAGACACCTTAACTGACTACCAAAAAATTCACATTCAAGTCCAACCCCTTGGGCTGGATATTCAATCTTAATGAGCGGCCTATGTCATCACCAAAACATCAATTTATTCACCAAATCATCCCGCACCTAACCCCCAAACAAAAAGGTCAAGGCCGAGCCAATGTCAATATTGCACTGGCAAAATACTGGGGCAAACGTGATATAGAACTCAACCTACCAACCAACAGCAGCTTATCCATTAGCCTGCCAGGCTTGGGCACAGAAACCACCATTCAATGGTTTGAGGACAGCAATGACACCATTACACTGAATGATCAACTCTGTACGCCTCAACAACCATTTGCCGCACGCCTAAGTCGATTTTTAGATCCATTTCGTCCGACCCCTCAAGGGGGGTTCGAAATCAAAACGCACAATAGCGTCCCTACCGCTGCGGGTCTGGCTTCTTCCGCATCAGGCTATGCTGCACTGGTTTTAGCATTAAATGATTGTTTTCAATGGAAACTGGATCGGAAATCACTTTCTTTATTGGCTCGACTTGGCAGTGGCAGTGCCAGCCGTTCGGTCTATGACGGGTTTGTCATTTGGCATCAAGGCCGACAACCCAATGGAATGGATAGTTTTGCAGAGAAAATTGACCAGGCCTGGTCAAATTTAAAGATTGGACTCTTAGAAATTGATCTTTCAGAAAAGCCGATTGGTTCGACGCAAGGCATGCAACAAACGGTCAACCATTGTGACCTCTATCAAGCTTGGCCGCAGAAGGCCGAAAAAGATGTCATCACACTCCAAAGCGCCATTGCCAACCAAGATTTTACCTTGTTGGGCACCACATCAGAGAACAATGCGTTAAGCATGCATGCCACCATGCTCGCCACTTGGCCACCCATCTGTTATTTCCAACCGGACAGCATCCAAGCCATGCAGCAAGTTTGGCAACTTCGCGCGCAAGGCACCGAAGTATATTTTACGATGGATGCAGGCCCCAACCTCAAACTGCTATTTTTAGAGAAAGATCAACAAAAACTCAAAGAAAGCTTTCCGAACCTAAAAGTCATCCAGCCATTTAATGTGGCATCAGAAACAACTACTTAACAATCGATAAGTGCGGTTTCTTTTTAGTCGAAGACTCGGTTTCAGAGCCCATTTTTTTAGAATCCGACTCGGCATCTGGGTAAGGCTCAGGTGGAAAAGGCATTCCTTGACCATTTTCTCGAGCAAAGATGGCTAAAACCGCTTCAGGCGGAAAACCGATTTCTCGCTCAACACCTTGAAACCGAGCCTTAAACGCAAACCAATCATTATTAAACTGAGGCTCACGAATCGCCTCAGGATGTACATTTAACACCAACACCCCTTCTTGCGCAAACTCCATTGGAACCTGAATCCCTGGATAGTGTGCATCAATTTGCAGATGGGGCGTCCATTGATTATCAACAATCCAATCAAACATGGCTCGAATTAAATAGGGGCGATTCGATAACATTTCTGCAACCTTTTAATAAACTTCTCGCATATCCAACTCATCATCAGACAAGCTTTCCATAAACATATCTCTTGCCAAGACTTTATCTGAATAATCCTTAATCGCCTTCGCCGATTTCGGTAACTCAATGCCCAGATATGGTAATCGCCACATCAATACCGCTAAGCTAACATCGACCAATGAATATTCTTCGCTCATAAAATAAGGTTGATGGTCAAAAACCGGAATCATTTGAATAATGCGTTCTTGCAAATCACGACGTGCCACATTTGCCGCTTCTTCATCTTCTTTCTGCGTAATGGTGTCCGCCAACTGATACCATTCCTGTTCAATTTGACGCAACATTTGGCGGGCACGTGCTTTCGCAACTGGATCCACCGACATTAACGGAGGATGCGGAAAACGCTCATCTAAATACTCCACGATGACCTGCGGCTCATACAAAACCAAATCACGATCAACAAGCGTTGGCAAAGTGCCATAAGGGTTTAACTCCATTAAGTCTTCAGGCATGCCTTCCGAAGTATCCACTTCAATAATTTCAAGTGGAATATCTTTTTCTTGTGCCATTAAGCGCACTCGGTGCGAGCTGGGGCTTTTTGAATCTGAAAATAAAGTCATTACCGATCTTTGCGTAATTGGCAAATCTGACATGTGTTTCTCCTGAAAGTCAGTATGAGACTTCAACACCCTGCAAACCGTAAAGTCTGCACAAATAAAGTTGATAAGCGTGCTGAGAGTCGAGTATAAAAGGCTTTAAGAATCTTTAAATCACTTTTTAAAGATCCAAACTTGTACAAAATATTTACCTAATCATTCATTATACACGGGCTGTCAAGTCCTAAGCAGGGTAACCCCTTGTTTGTTCTTATTAAACAGCTCAGTTTAACGACGCATTCAAGCTAATCATTGAAACATCTCGACTTTCTACGAGTACCGCTGGTTTTTTATTTAAAACCCCTATAACATAAGCCCGCAACCTTGATAAGAGAAGCACCTTGAACCAGAACACCCCCCAAAACACAACAACAGAATTAAAATATGTAATCGGCTTAATCGGCGTACTCGCTTTATTATGGAGTGTGACGCTGAGCTGGTTTTATTTTCAACTGGAGATGGTCTTTGACTATCGCGTCGTCGCCATCTGGCTAGGGCTTTTATTCACGACTCTATTGTTTTTAAGCTTTGCCAAAAAATGTCGCCGACTCAATCTTATCAAGCCAAATGAAACCGGAACCCGTTGGTTTTTATTACTGTGCTGGATATTGATTATCAATACCGGCCTCCTCTATGAAACCGGCGGCACCATTAACCCACTCACGCATTTTTTGCTGCTGCCCCTGGCACTCGGCATGCTGATCTTAACCACCCAAGGGTTTATTGCCATTGCCATTATTGCGGGGGCACTCTACACTTTTATCAGTCACTACTATGTTCCCCTACTCTCCTTAAAGGTCGCCAGCTTGGAAGCTTTTTTTGCTTGGTACTTACAGGGGTCTATGTTGGTTTTTTTAGGGTTGGTACTGCTATTAGCGATTTTAATTTTTCCATTAAAGCGCCGTTTAGAAAGCCAAACAGCGACACTCAATCGTCAAAAGCAACTGGCCTTACAAAATGAAACACTGTTATCAGTGGGCAGTCTTGCTTCTGCCTCAGTGCACCAGCTCAGCACGCCTTTGAACACCCTTTATTTATTAAAAGATTTACTCAAGAACGAGGTGAACACTCCTACAGGTAAAGCACAGCTACAGACTCTTGCTGAACAAATTGATGTTTGTCGACAAGCCCTAAACACCTTAAGAGAAAGGGCTGATGAGGCGCATCAACACCCCAACCAAAAAATTGCCACCTCAAAACTGCTGCATTCACTCAAGCAAGAGTTTGCATTACTACACCCGAAAAGCCAATTAACGGTCATACCACTTATCCAGTCTGACCCGCTACTCAAGATTGATGCCAGCTTTAAATTGGCCCTTATGAACCTACTGGATAATGCCGCCCGTTATAGCCCGGATGCAATTCGAATTCAAGTGACCCAAACAGATGCAGAAATTCTTTTCCGTATTTGTGATCAAGGCGGTGGAGTTTCAGAAGAAACTTTGGCAACCCTCGGACAACAACCCCAAAGCGATTATCACGGCATGGGAATGGGCGTTTTACTGAGTCGGATGATTATTGAGCGTTTTGGCGGTCGCATCCATTTTGAAAACGATAACTCTGACACCATAACCGGACTCATCGCGACCGTTTCGCTTCCTTTAACGACTAACCACGAAGAAACTACGAGACTATGATCCAAACAGAAAACCCGATTTTATTGGTTGATGATGACACCCCTTTTTTGACGATTTTACAGCAATCGTTGCAACAAAAAGAGTTTAGTATCTTTAGTGCCACCAGCCCTGACAAAGCCAAGCCCTTGATTGCAACCCACCGCTTTGATCACGCCATTCTCGATTTAAATATTGATGGTGAAAGTGGTTTAAATCTATTAACCGAACTCCTTGCCGAACAGCCTACTTGTAACGTTTTGATTTTAACTGGCTATGCCAGTGTGGCGACAGCCGTAGAAGCGATGCGACTTGGCGCAATGGACTACCTATGTAAACCTGCAAGCATTCAAGAAATTATGCAATCATTGCAACTGACCGAAACTGACAATCAAGACGAACCCAAGACAGGTGAAAGCGTCCAATTTGAGCCTATGTCAGTCAAACGAATGGAATGGGAGCATATACAGAAGGTATTGATAGAACACAATGGCAATATCAGTGCAACGGCTGAAGCACTCAATATGCACCGCCGCACCCTTCAAAGAAAACTACAAAAACGACCCGTACATAAATAACAAAAAACCGTGCTCTGACAGAACACGGTTTTCTTGTATGACAAAAATTGTTTTAGACTTAGGCTTAAAACTGAACGTTTACGCCTACATAAAGATTTCGTCCTTGACCAGGCACACTCATTAAAGGCACCCCTGTCACAGACATGGTATTGCCTTCACCGGTATAGGCTCCGCCTGTTGGTAACTGATAAGACACATCAAATAGGTTTTCAGCACCAAAATTCAATCGCAACGATTTCCACTGATAGCTGCCTCTTAAATGCACTAATGTATAACCAGCAGTCTGCACTTCATTACGCAAAGTTGAAACGTCTTTTTTATCATCAACCATCACCACTTCTATCGCATTATTCCACGCATTCAAACGCTGTGCTAAAGTGATTTTCCCATTGAGCGGCATCAGATTATAAAGACCATCATTGGTGTCCAAATTCTCACCTTTGGTGTAATTGACATCAACCTTAACAACCCAGTCTCCCGCTTTATTCTCAGCTACTTGATAATGTGCTGCCAAATCAAGACCATATAAACGAGCCGACTGATTCGCATATTTGAGAACACTAAAATCACCATAGTTTTTTACCAAGGTTGCATCGATATAGTTTTCAACCTGACTCACATAGGGCATCACTTGCAGGCCCCAACCTTGTTGTTTTGGCGCATGCCAATCAAAATTGGCACTCAGGGTATAAGCGGTTTCTGGCTTCAGATTTATATCCCCCACATACCCATTACCATCTCCGGCAAAATTATTCATTAACGCTGCCATGCTCCAGGTTGACCAAGTATATCGCTCATATAAATCCGGAGATCGAACTTGACGTGCCAACCCAAAATCCATATCAAACTGCTCACTCGCGGTATAGCTTGATAAAACATTAACATTCAGGTTTTGATCTGTTTTTGCTCTATTTGAACCATTAAAGGCTGCCGACTCGCTCGCTTCATTAGAAACCATTTTCCCCATCATAAAGCTATCCGCATCATGATAGCCATTAACATCGCCAGCATTGGTATTTACCATTTCATAACGCGCACCCGCCGTTGTTTTCCATTGCGCATTCTGCTGGTTTATCCACTCTGCAAACAAGCTATATCGATCACGCTCACCACCATTAATATTCTGAAAAGTGCCCGGACTCATCCCCGCTGCATCCGGATTTGGGTTCCAATAGTCATCCAATCGATATTGCTGAACCTCTGTTCCCACATTCAAGTCAGTTGAAGCGGTCAATGGCATAGCGGTTGCCAGCTTAAGTCCCTGTGTCTTACTATCAGAAGCCATTGGCATTTGCATCGACGTCTTATAATCCATAAACGCCATTTTATGCGTCACTTGTTCGGTATAGCCTTGAACTTTCAACTCACCCCAACCCATCGTTTTATTAAAAGCGAGATTGACCTTATTACTGTCGTTTTGAGTCATATCCATGCGCTGATTGGGATATTGCTGATAAGGCGTTGTCTGATTAATTAAGGTTAACGACAACAAACTATCCTCCCCTTTATAAGCAACGCTCAAATTATGATTGATCGACTCATAGGCTGACCCAGCGACCTCATTCTTTTTAGTGGTTGTGCCCTTGGTACCTGATGTAAACTCCGTTCCCGCCATAGCATTCGTCGTGGTCGTAAAGGTTTTAAAATCATCTGCAGCCTGATAGTTTTTAGACTGGGCATAATTACCTTTATAGGTTACATTCAGTTGATCACTGGCGGTGGTGACACTTAAATGCCCCTCCTTTGCCTCACCATTTGACCGATAAGTTGCACCAAGTTCACCTTCCGTTAGCTGTTGACCTTCAGAAGCAAATAGCGGATCTTCAGTTTTCACCACAATACTCCCACCAATACTATCGCCGCCCACGCTCACTGGCGTAATACTTGGATAGATTTCAACAGACTCAGCTTGAGATGGAGAAATATACGATAAGGGAGTATTCATATGATTGGGACAAGAAGACATCAGCGACATCCCATCGACCTGCACATCTAAACGATGGTCGGCTAACCCGCGTATCACGGGAAACCCTGATAAGCCACCCGCTGGATTTATTGTCACACCCGGTACCTGTGTCAAAATGCCCACCAAGTCACTTTTTGCACCTGCATGGGTGGTAATAGTTTGCTTAGACACTTGTGCCGGTGCTTGGCTGTCAGGTTGAGCAACCACATCAATGGCCGGTAATTCTTGTGCAAAAACGGGTTGCCACAACACAGTGGCGATCAACGAGGTTAATAACTTCTTCTTCATCCTAACTCTCCAATAATTAGCTGTGAGGCATTATAAAGAGGGTTAGAACGAAAAAGAATGCGACAAATTGTCGCACCTCTCAAATCGTCATTCCTGATCGCTATCGGAAATTAAGCATTCTCGATTGAAAACGGCATTACCTCAGACAATTGGCTGGCACCAAGCGCTAAATGAAACAACCTGTCTACGCCCAATGCCACACCCGAACAGGCAGGCAAGCCCGCTTCAGCCAAGCTGGCTAACAAGCGGTTATCCAGCGGAACCGTTTCGATGCCATCAATTTGACGCTGCTGCAGTGATTGCTGAAAGCGCTGTTGTGTGGCATCGGCTTCTTGCAATTCTTGATAACCATTAGCCAGCTCCATTCCTTGCACAAAGACTTCAAAACGCAGTGCTTCTTGAGGGTTCTCTGTTGAAATTTGCGCTAACGCCGCATCGCGAGCCGGATAATGCGACAAACAAGTAATGCAATCAAGTCCAAGCTGAGGTTCAATCACTTCTGTCAAAACCAGTTGTTCCCATAACGCCTTATCATCGGCTTCCACCCCTACCACTTCTGGAATATTAAAGGCTCTTAAACAAGCTCGACAATCTGCCGCCGATGCAGAATGAATATCCACTAAATTCGCATACTGCTCAAACGCTTGCTGGTACGTAAGTATTTCAATCGGTAAGTTTCCTAAAACCACTTGAATGACGTGAGCGGTTTCTTGCATCATCTCAGCCATGCTAAAGCCTAAACGATACCATTCCAACATGGTAAATTCGACTTGATGACGCGGACTTAAATCGCCATTGCGAAACACTTTTCCCAAATAAAAAATATCACCGCTCCCCGCACAAAGCAGTCTTTTCATCGGGTATTCAGGAGAGGTATGTAAATAGAAGGTGTGTGTGGCCAACTGACCGGGGAGGCGAACTGCTGTTTTTAAAGAGTCTAAATGACGATCAGGCGTTGCTGATTGCGATAGCATCGGCGTATCGACTTCCATCACCTCGCGCGCATAAAAAAACGCCCGCAACTGCTTCAGCCATTGCGAACGTTTTTGTAGTGCCTCTAATGAAGCGCTAGGACGCCAATTTTGTTTATTAAACTCACTTAGCACGTGAAATATATTCACCTGTTTGAGTATTACAAATCACTTTCTCACCAATTTGGATAAACAGCGGAACCTGTACCACCGCACCAGTTGATAAGGTCGCCGGTTTGCCACCTGTTCCAGCGGTATCACCCTTTAAACCCGGATCGGTTTCAGTGACTTCTAGCACCACTTGTTTAGGTGGCATCACCGAAATCGGGTCACCATTCCAAAGTGTGACTGTGCACATATCCTGTTCAATTAACCATTTTTGAATATCGGCAACCGCCGCTTCAGACGCTTGATATTGATCAAAGCTGGTTGGGTCCATAAAATGCCAAAATTCACCATCTGTGTACAGATATTGCAAATCGGTATCCATAACATCTGCGGCCTCAACCTTCTCACCCGATTTAAAGGTTTTTTCCAAAACGCGACCGGTGATTAAGTTACGGAATTTAACCCGATTGAAAGCTTGACCTTTGCCTGGTTGCACAATTTGATTGTCCACAATACTGCAAGGCTGACCATCCATTAAAAACTTCAACCCATTTTTAAATTCACTTGTACTCACTGATGCCATGATGTTTTTTCCCGAATGATGTAAAATAGCGCAATATTTTAACGCAACTGACCTTGGCTGGGAAAGTTTTCATTTCAGAGCGCTTTGAAAATCTCCTTATGATTCATTCTCTCACTGAACTCTGTGATTTAATTTCACTATTGCCTGCTGATCTGAATGCAGACACCGCACCTGACTTTCCATTAAAAGTGCCCAAACACTTTGCCCATCGCATTCAAAAAAATACCCCTGAAGACCCTTTATTACGCCAAATTCGACCAGGCCTGGTTGAAAAATCGGTTGTAGAAGGGTTTACAGTGGATCCCGTCGGCGATTTAAAAGCCAACCCAACGCCCAGTTTGATTCATAAATATCAAGGGCGCGCGCTGTTAATGACCAGTGGCCGTTGCGACATTCATTGCCGCTACTGTTTTCGCCGTCACTTTCCTTACCAACAAGCAAAGAAACAGCATTGGCAAACCGCGCTTAAACAAATCGCCGCTGACCCGTCGATTGAAGAAATAATTTTAAGCGGCGGCGACCCGCTGAGCTTATCAGAGAACAGTTTGATTGAACTCATTGCCGAGCTGGAAAAAATCCCCCATCTCACCACGCTTCGAATTCACAGTCGAACACCAGTGGTGGCGCCAAACCGCGCCGAAATGCCGTTATTATGGCAAACCCTCAAAGCCAGCCGATTACAAACGGTATTGGTGATTCATTGCAATCATGCCAATGAACTCAGTGACGAAACTGCGCGTTTATTTCAAACCCTAAAAGCCGCAGACATAACCTTGCTCAATCAGTCTGTATTATTAAAAGGGGTAAATGATGAGGTTGCCACTTTGGCTCAACTGAGTAAAAAACTGTTTCAACAAGGTGTGCTACCCTACTATTGCCATCAATTGGATAAGGTTGCGGGAGCTGCGCATTTTGAAGTTAAAAATGACCAGGCCTGGGCCATTTTTAACCAGCTTCGCCAACAACTCCCAGGGTATTTGGTGCCGAGATTGGTTGCCGAAATCGCAGGCGAACCCTATAAAACGCTCATATTCCCAACAAAGGAAAGTCATTAATGTCTCACCGGCTCCCGAAAACAGCCTCTGCCAAAGCCAGTTTTTGGCTGGTGCTGATCATTTCCATTTGGCATCTTTTTTTAGCAGGGCAAGTGAACCTCAGCGTCGATGAAGCCCACTATGCGCTTTATGGCCTCAAGCCCGATTGGAGTTATTTTGACCATCCGCCAATGGTTGGCTGGCTCAATGCCATTGCACTGCAATTTGGACAAAGCGAAACAGTCCTACGCCTGATCCCTGCACTATTTTTTGCGCTGGCCAATATCGTCCTTTACCGAATCGCGATACGGCTTTTCCCAGACTTTAATTGGATCGGTTTCTGGACTCTGGCGCTGATTAACAGTGCCTTTATGTTCCAGTTACTGAGCATTTCCATGCTACCGGACACCCCTTTAATGCTCGCCAGTTTAATGGTGGTGTGGCAGTTGCTGAATCTACGCGAATTTCCCGCCCAGTCACGCGCGGCTTTTTACAGTGCATTATGGTTAGGATTTTGGTTAGGTATCGCCGCACTGTCTAAATACACCGCCATCACCCTCGTGTTCTCCTTAGTGATTATGATGTTGGTGGAACGCCGGTTTGATTGGCTAAAAAACCGTGGCCTCTGGCTCGCAATTGCGCTCACTGCTGCAATGACTTCACCCATTTTCTGGTGGAATGCACAGCATGATTGGCTATCTTTTTTATACCAAATTCATCACGGCTCGCAAAACACCGACTGGCAGTGGCAACGATTCCTGAACTCTCAACTGGCACAAATGGGCGTTTATTCACTGTTACTCTTTATCGCAGGAATTGCGCTGATGCTATCTTGCTGGCGACCCGCAGCGAACACAGATTCCCAAGCTGCAACTCGCATCTTAAGCAGTTTTAGCTTACCCATTATCGTGTTATTTGGCTGGAATGCCGGTTATGAAATGAGCCTCCCCCATTGGACGCAACTGGCTTGGCTATTGATGAGCCCAGCCGTTGTTTATTATTGCTGGCAACACTGGTCACAACGATGGTTACGCATCAGCGTTTATTTCAGCAGTGCACTCACCCTCACGCTTTCCGTGCTCTTAAATAGTCAACTGGCAACGCCTTGGATGCCGTTAACCGAAAAAAATAATATCGTCCGTGAACTCCATGGCTGGCCAGAAGCGATAACGGAAGCCAAAAAACTGCAACAATCGCTAAAGGTGCCATTATTTGCCAGCAATTGGACACAAGCCAGTCGCATTGCATGGTATGCCGCGCCACAACCGGTTTATGTCACCGACAATCGGTTTGACCAGTTCGACTTGTGGTTCGGTCATCCGCCGACTGGCACTGATGGGCTGGTGATTATTCCCGGTTACGAAACCTACCCGCCTGCTACCGGCAGGCCTGGTCATTTTCAACAGTGCCAATTACTCAAAACCCTACCCATTGTTCGCCATCAAAACACGGTGGTACGATATTATTTTTATCATTGCCAAGACTTTCAACCAGTTCAATATCAAGGTTGGGTGACGGAACTGCCGATTGTAAAGTGACCGTTCCAACCAAAGTCTCGCAATAAATTCGCAGTTTTGGACAGGGTTTGCGATAATAGCCGACATCCATTCATGCAGACATCATCAAGGGAATCTTTTGAGCAATTTGATTAAAGTTGGCCTATCCATCGCGATTATTGGCTATATTCTGTCAAAATTTGACCTGCTTGCCGTTTGGGAAATCATTCTGGGTGCCAACTTCGGCTTGATTCTAGCGGCTTTATTGGTGCAAATTCTGAGCCAAACGGTTGCGGCTTATCGGTGGTCACTGATTATGGCCATGCTCAAATTCCAACATGCCTTTGGCTTCTATTTACGCAGTTATTTTAAGGGGAGTCTTTTTAACCAAGTGCTCCCCACCAGTATTGGCGGCGATGCGTTTCGGATTGCCGAAGTATCAGCACATGGCGGACTCATTCGTGAAGCTTTTTATGGCGTCTTTATCGACCGAATCGTTGGTTTGGTTGGATTATTGTTATTAAATTTACTCGCCAATAGCATTCAATCCGACCTGATGCCCCATCAAGTGTTTATGGCGATTAATATTATCTTGATATTGGCGTTGTTTGGCTTATTCGTGTTAATGGCCATTCATAAGTTTTCAATATTTAATCAGTCAAAAATCACCCGGCCTTTTTATCAACTCTCAGAACGATTTCGTTTTATTTACAAAACACCTAAACGCATCAGTCAGCAACTCGGTCTATCGATCTTAATTCATCTGCTGTCAATGATTGCCATTTTTGGTGTCGGTCACAGTGTTGGCATTAATGAACCGCTGGTGAATTATCTGGTGATTATTCCACCCGCCATCCTGCTCACCATCTTGCCGATTTCTTTCGCAGGTTGGGGTGTACGAGAAGGCGCTTTAGTGGTGTTATTTATGATGATCGGCATCGAAGAAACGCAAGTGATTGCCAT
Source organism: Hydrogenovibrio sp. (assembly GCA_965658885.1). Classification (GTDB taxonomy): domain Bacteria; phylum Pseudomonadota; class Gammaproteobacteria; order Thiomicrospirales; family Thiomicrospiraceae; genus Hydrogenovibrio. Next base: position 3,096 of record CBFHUY010000028.1, on the reverse strand, counting down.
GTCACTCATTTATGGCATCCTGCTTATTTTCAGTGCCTTACCCGGCATGTATTTTTATCTAACCAGCCAACACAAATATTTATGAGACGAAAGAGACCAGTATGAACGTCGATTTAATGCGCAAACTTGATCACCACCTGGGAATTCCATTAACCTTTTTAGGCACACTGCTACTCAAAACCGCCCACTGGATTCGCAAGCCGAAAACCACGCCCCCTAAAAATATCCTATTTGTTGAATTGTCCGAAATGGGTAGTACCATTTTGGCTGATCCAGCCATGAAGCATGCGCAGAAACACTTTGATGCCCAGTTATTTTTTGTAATTTTCAGCAAAAACAAACCCAGTTTGGATCTGCTCAACACCATTCCTCAGGATCATATTTTTACACTTTGTGAAGATTCCTTATGGACACTGATGCGCGATGCCATTCGCTATTTAATCTGGTGCCGAAAACACCACATAGATACTGCGGTGGATTTAGAATTGTTTTCCCGAGTCTCGGCCTTGCTTACTGGCTTTAGCGGTGCCAGCAACCGTGTAGGCTATCACAACTTTCATGGCGAAGGACTCTATCGGGGCGATCTCTTAACCCATAAAGTCAGCTATAACCCCCATATTCACATTGCCAAAAACTTTATGGCACTTATTCATGCGCTTGAAGCGGAAACGCCAGAAGTGCCTTTCTCCAAGGTCCTGATTACCGATGACGCCATCCAGCTCGACCAGGTCACTTTTAGCGATGAAGAAAAAGCCGCTGTTTATCAAAAAATTACTGCCTGCTATCCCGGTTACGATCAAACGAAACACCAGCTCCTGCTCATTAACCCGAATGCCAGTGACCTTTTGCCACAAAGACGCTGGCCCAAACACAATTTCATTCAACTCATGCAGCAACTGTTACAACGCTATGAAAACGCTTTGATTTTAATTACCGGTGCGCCCAATGAAAAAGCAGAAGCCGAAGCCTTACGTCTAGAAGTTGCTAACCCGCGTTGCATTAACTTTGCAGGTCAGCTCAAATTATTGGAAATGCCCATTCTGTATTCGGTGTCGAGACTGATGGTCACCAATGACTCCGGGCCTGGGCATTTTTCAGCGATTACGCCCTTAAAAACCTATGTTTTGTTTGGGCCTGAAACGCCTAAGCTTTATGGTTCTCTGGGCAATAGCACCCCGATTTTTGCCGGACTGGCTTGCTCTCCATGCGTCAGCGCTGCCAATCACCGCAAAACGCCCTGCACAGAGCCAGCCTGTATGGATGCCATTACCGTCGGTACGGTTTATAAACAAATTGAAATTGAATTACGAGAAGCCTAAGCGGTTAGCGCAACCGCTTTAATAGCCACCAGGCCACCAACAACAATACGAAGGAAGGCAAGAAGGCGCCAAAAATGGCCGGGAATTGATACACCACACTCAGGTTGCCAAAAATCTGATTGAGTAGATTAAAGCTCATGCCGATAATGATGCCCACAAAAATACGCTGACCAATACTGACTTGACGTTGCGAACCAAAGATCAATGGAAACACCAATGAAATCATGCCAACCATCATCAAAGGCATCACCATTTTGCGCCAAAACGCCAACTTGTAGGGCTCCGCATCTAACGCATTGGCTTCCAGAAACTGAATATACAGCCATAAATCAATCACCCCCATATAACGGGTTTCGACATTTAACGTTGAAATAAGTGTTGGCGTGACGGGCAATTCAACCGGCATAGATGCACTCAGGGTTTCATTAAAGTCCAACAACTTATTAATCGGCGCTTGCGGGGTTTCAATCTCGTTCCAATTTAATTGCTTATGCACCACATCATACAATCGCCATTGCTGATCTTGTTCTGAAAAACGCGCCGTTTTGGCTTGCCAATATTCACTCAAAGCCCCTGCCTGTACTCGATAAATGGAAACATCATAAAACTGCGCATCGGTGATGACCTGCCCAACATGAATGACTTTGTCACCATCGCGCATCCAAAAATCATCACTGGCTCCTATTGAAAAATTTTGATGCAAAGCCTCACTGCGCATTTTTTTAGCAAACCCTTCACTCACAGGCGCAATCCATTCACCCATAATGGCGACGATAAGCCACATCAACAGCGCCGATTTCATTACCCCAATAAAAATACGACGAATGGACCAACCAGTGACGCGTAATACCGTCAGTTCCGCATGATTGGCTAACCCACCTAAACCAATCAAAGTCCCAATCAATATCGCAACTGGGAAAATCTCATAAGCAAACACCGGTAGTTTTAAAACGGTGTAAAGCACCCCTTTATTTAAGGTGTATTCCTCGGTGAGTTTGCCGACCTGAATCATAAATTCTGAAAAACCAAGAATAATCAACAACACCATCAACACCAACAGGGTATGGCCAACCAGTACACGGCCTAAATAGCGTTCAATCAAATTCATCGATTGCCCCCTTTTGAAACCCACTTTTTGGGCAACGATATATGAGGCCATTGCAACCAAGCCGGCTTGAGTGACGCATGACGTAAGCCATAGGCTAAAAATAACAATGGCACTGGCCACAACCCAATCCACGGCGATAAGTTTCCATCTGCAACCGCTTCTCTAAAGGTCACCAGCAACTGGTTATAAATCACATACAGCACCAGCGCAAAAAACACCTTAGCAAATCGACCTTCTCGTGGTCCGGTTCGACTCATTTTCAAACCCAACATCCCCAAAACAACAATGCTCAAGGGCGTAATTAATCGCCATTGTAACAGTGCCATATCGGCCGGATCACTCGACTGCCAAAGCAAGGCCGTTTCTCGTTCAAAATGACGTTCTCTTGCGGGTTTCGTTTGCAGCTCAGGAATAAACCCTTCAAATCGCTGAAACGATCGCACAATCAAGGGCTGATCACTCGATAAACCTTCATAACTGTGACCCCGATACAATACCAGTGCTAGGCGTTCGCCCACCCATTCAAAACGACCAACGGGTGCCATCAGTAATACATCATTTCCTTCAGACCGCATCCGTACCCAGACCGATCGCATGGTGCCATCCTCTTCCAGAGATTGCATATAAAACACGCCCTCCCCAGTTGATAACGGATTAAATTTACCGGGA
>CBFHUY010000027.1:0-16230 GCA_965658885.1 Hydrogenovibrio sp. | reverse complement strand
TAATCGCATGCTGCTGTTTTGCAACCGGATATTTTTGCTGATAAAACAAAGATGCCAACTTTTCACGGGCACTGCCCCAATCCATCCCTGCTATGGGAGCCTTAATCTTTGATACCACCCAAGCACTTTTCAATAAACCTTGCGCATCAATGACCAAATCATACTGGGTTTGATGGATCGCTTCAAAAAATTGTTTTATCTCAGGCCGAGATCGGAAAGGGTGTTTTCGCCAGTTCCGTAATTTGATAGGGTAAACCTTATCCACCACAGGATGCCACTTAGGAATTTCTTGAAATGCTTCTTCGACCACCCAATCAACTACCAGGCCTGGTTGATTTTGCATTGCATCCGTCAAGGCGGGAAAGGTATGAAAAACATCGCCCATGGACGACATTTTAATCAGTAAAATCCGCACAGTGCTATTTTGCAAACTCTAAAACGTGCGGGTTTTCAGTTAACCAAGTCAGGTATTTCTCAACGCCTTCAGCAACCGAGTGAAATGGCTGTTGATAACCAGCATCTCTCAACTGTTGGTTATCCGCTTGGGTAAAACTCTGATAAGCGCCTTTCAAATGCTCTGGGAAAGGGATATATTCAATTTCACCTTTGCCATGAAACCGAATCACGGCATCCGCAATATGCTTAAATGGTTCCGCTGCCGCTGGGCCTAAATTAAAAATGCCAGATTGATCTGGATTTTCCATAAACCAAAGATTCACCTTGACCACATCATCGATATACACAAAATCCCGACTTTGCATACCGGCTTCATAACCATCATAAGCGCCAAACAACTTTACATTCTCGCCAGCCAGTATTTGACGATGGAGCTTAAAAGCTACGCTCGCCATATCCCCTTTATGTTGTTCACGAGGACCATAGACATTAAAGTATCGAAACCCAGCCACCTGACTTTCCGCCAACGGTAGAATGCGGCGCACATACTGATCAAACTGAAATTTAGAATAGCCATAAACGTTCAACGGTTTTTCATATTCACGAGATTCAACAAATTCGGGGCCTTCGCCGTAAACGGCAGCCGACGAAGCATATAAAAATGGAATTTGACGATTCAAACAATAATTCAATAAATCTTTTGAATATTCATAATTATTGTCCATCATATACTTGCCATCCCACTCAGTGGTCGCAGAGCACGCTCCTTCGTGGAAGATACACTCAATATCAGGCAACCCTTCTTCTGCAAATATCCTAGATTGAAAATCTTCTTTATCCAAATAGTCAGCAATATCACAGTCAGCAAGGTTAATAAATTTATGACCATTTTTTAAGTTATCTACCACTAGGATGTCATTGCGGCCTTGCGCATTTAATCCTTTCACAATATTTGAGCCGATAAAGCCTGCTCCACCCGTGACCACGATCATAAAATTCTCCATCATCTGCTTAACAAAGTGTTTCGCTAGCTTAATACACAACAAAACACTGGACATTTAACCGATAATTTTATCATTTACACCACGATAATGGCTAAAAAAGGTAAAATATCGGATTAAATTCACGTGACTGGAAGAATGGAAAAACAACTGTCTTTGCGCAAAAAATTAATCGCCTTTTTTGAAACTTGGTTTATTGACCATGAAATTTTACGAAAGCTTTACCGGAATTTTCACCGGCTATCAGCGGATGCTTATCGGAGCAACCACCCTTCTGCGGGCTTCCTCAAAAAAGTACAAAAAAAATATGGCATTAAAACCATCGTCAGCATGCGACGCGCCGACACCAAAGGCCCCTACCTTTTTGAAAAATCGGCTTGCGATAAACTCGGGTTAACTCTCGTCAACCACGTTATGTCTTCAAGAAGATTACCGGAAATAGCAGAAATTGTTAAAGCCAAAGAGATTTTGGAAACCGTCGAATATCCGATTTTAATCCACTGCAAATCGGGGGCTGACCGAGCTGGGCTTATGAGTGTATTTTACAAGCATTTCATCCTCAAACAGCCAATCCAAGAAGCCGTTTCAGAACTCAGCATGAAATATGGCCATTTTCGATGGGCCAATACCGGCAAACTCGATTATTTTTTTGATGCGTTTATGGCCTACGAAAAGCAACACCCTGATACCACTTTTATGGAATGGGTCACCCAACATTACGACAAGCCCTCTTTGAACCAGGAATTTGTCAGTGCCGGCTGGGCAAATATTGTGGTCGACAAACTCTTAAAACGCGAATAAGGCTAAACTGTGTTCGATAAACAAACGCTCCGCTTATACAAACGATTACTCAGCTACATCAAACCCTATTGGAAAGTGGTTCTGCTCACCCTCGTCACACTGATTATTACCGCCAGCATGGAACCGTTGATGCCGGCATTACTCAAGCCACTAGTGGATGACAGCTTAATTGCTAAAGACCCTGAAGCGATTTTGCATATTCCGTTATTGATTATGTTGGTTTTTGTTATTAAAGGGATTACGGAATACATCAGCAAAGTCACCAGCGAGTGGGTTGCGCATAAAGCGATTTTAGATATTCGAGCTGAAATGTTTGCCAAAATGAACCGATTACCACAACAAACTCATACCGATTACACCATGGGAAAGCTACTTTCAAAAATAACCTATGATGTGCTTCAGGTCGGCAATTCGCTTAGCCAAGCGTGGATCGTCATTATTCGAGACACCTTTATTATTCTGGGCCTAATCGGTTTTTTACTTTACACCTCTTGGCAGCTGACATTACTCATGCTGCTGATCGGACCGATTGTCGCAATCATTATCCGCCGTGCCAGCAAACTGATGCGCAATTCCAGTAAGGAAATGCAAAACAGCATGGGGGAATTGACATCCAGATTGGAAGAAGGCTTAAATGGCCATCAAGATATTAAAATCTACAATGCCGAACGCTATGAAGAAAAGCGTTTTTTCAATACAGCAGAAACCCTTCGACAACATACTATGGCCGTGGTTAGGGTCGCCTCCTTAAACGTACCACTGGTTCAAATCATGGCGGCCATTGCCCTGTCTGGCGTACTTTATGTTGCTTCACTGATGTCGGCCCAAGACCTATTCACCCCGGGTGAGTTCATTGCATTCATTACCGCGATGGCAATGATTTTTGACCCGATTCGTCGCTTAACCAGCATTAACCAAACCATTCAAAAGGGCATGGCCGCTTCAGAAAGCATTTTTGATTTATTAGATCAACCGAACGAACCCAACCAAGGCCAACAGCTCCTGCAAAACCCCAAAGGCGAAATTCGTTTTGAAACCGTCACCTTCAGTTATAAAGATGCCGAAACGCCTGCTTTAAATCAATTTTCACTGACAATTCCAGCCAAAAAAACCACTGCTTTAGTTGGGCAATCGGGAAGTGGTAAAACCACGCTAGCCAACTTAATCACTCGATTCTATGAAACCCAATCAGGGGATATTTTGATTGATGGTCATACCATCCAAGATATTGAACTGAGCAACCTAAGACAAAATATTGCACTGGTGAGTCAAAATGTCATTCTTTTTAATGATACCGTTGCCGCAAACATTGCGTATGGCCATACTGAATTTGATGAAGAAGCGATTATCGCAGCGGCTAAATCTGCACATGCGTGGGAATTTATTCAGAAAATGCCACAAGGCCTCAATACGATGATTGGTGATAATGGCGCCTTACTTTCCGGCGGACAACGCCAACGCTTGGCCATTGCCAGGGCATTTCTCAAGAATGCGCCCATCCTCATTCTCGATGAAGCCACTTCGGCACTAGACAACCAAAGTGAACACGCCATTCAACAAGCGATGCATAAGCTCCAACAAAATCGAACTGTCATTATCATTGCCCATCGCCTCAGTACCATTGAAAATGCGGACAATATTGTTGTCCTTGAAAACGGCAAATTGATTGAGCAAGGCACCCATGCCTCTTTAATGGCATTAGATGGTACCTATCGTACCCTTTATCAACAAGGCACCTCCATTGAGTAACCCAACCCCCTTCCAAATAAAATTTTTTAAACCGCAATACTGGGGAATTTGGATTGGATTTAGCCTCCTCAGGCTATTAGGCTTGTTGCCTTATCGACAAAAAATGACGATCGGCAAAGCCATCGGCAGACTACTCTATTATCTTGCACCGTCTAGAAAGCGCATTGCCCATCACAACCTGCAAAACAGCTTCCCAGAAAAAACAGCGAATCAAATTTCACAATTAACCAAACAGCATTTTGAATCACTGGGGATCAGCCTTGCTGAAACCACCATCAATTTTTGGGGGCGTTATCGCAAGCAAGCAAGCAACAATGAACGTCAATATTTTCATTTTCATGGTTTAGAGCACTTTAACGCCGTAACAGACCAAGGCATTCTATTAGTGGTACCGCATTTCACCACCATGGAAACCACTGGACTCATGCTAACCTACATTACCGATTTTAGGCCCATTTATAGACCGCATGACAATCCTTTAATGGAAGCCTTAATCACCCAGAGTCGAACCATTGCCAATACCCCCGACCCCAAACAGCACACCAGCATCCCCATCTCAAATAAGGATACAAAAGGCATTCTCCAAGCATTACGACACAAACAAGTCATTTGGATTGCGCCAGATCAACGTTATCGCGCCAAGGGAAAAATAAATGTGCCTTTTTTTAACATGGACGCGCCAAGCAACCCAGGAATATGCAAACTGGCGGAGCGCACTAACGCGGCTGTTATTCCGGTTTTCACCCGACGAATCGGCTTAGACTATCATTTAACGTTTTTACCCCCGCTTGATAATTTCCCAAGTGGAAACGATTATCAAGACATCCTAAAGCTTCACCGTCTTTATGAAGCCGAAATTTTGGAAAACCCCAGCCAATATTTGTGGACCCACAATCGTTGGAATATTAAATTTTAACTACCCCTCCTTGCGCACAACTCAGATGACAATTCTATACAAGCATGGTAGGCTATCGCACAATAAAAAACCTCTATTTTCGGAAACCTAAGATGGTCATTTCAAACCAAAAAAATTTTATTTTTATTCATATCCCTAAAACGGCTGGCACCTCGATAGCGAAGAAGCTTCACCCTTACGCGAACCCTAGAACCATGACCCCTTGGCGAGCCATCCGCAGGGCACTGCCGATTGGCGGGCCAGTCAATCCTGAAAAAGCTTGGTTTGAAATGCATGACACTGCTGAATTTGTTCGACAAAAACTCTCTGCAGACGTTTATGACCGCTATTATCGCTTTGCATTTGTGCGCTCCCCATACACCCACGCCTACTCTCATTACCATTTTTTAAAAACCTATGTTTATAAAAAATATGCCAATATCGTTAACCAACAAACTTTTGAGGCTTATCTTGAGTGGCGATTAAAAGGATCTCAAAAAGCTTTTCGAACCCGAGTTCAGCGTTTTGCGCTTTTAGAAGATCAAACCAGCTTTATATATGACCAGCATGGTGAATGCCTCGTGAATCATATCGGACGATTTGAACATATTGAGCAAGACTGTGAACAACTGGCACAACGTCTGGATATCCCCGACTTGAAATTAGAGCACCATCGCAAAGGGACTTATAAAAAAGGCTTAGACCCCTCAGAACTGAGTCAAGCCGAATTAGATCTCATTCACGAACTCTATAAACGTGATTTTGAGAATTTTCAGTACCCTAAGCTCTAACCCAACATTCAATCCTCCAAACTGAGCGAACACAAATATCAGGATTCGGTTATGGCGTTGAAAAATGCTATAATCCCTCCCAATTACTCAAATTTTAAAAACCTACGGATAAAATAATGGCAACGGAACATCGTGATAAGCAACTTCGATCTCGTGTAAAACTTTTAGGCTCTTTACTGGGAGAGGTCATTGAAACACAAGTTGGCAAAACGACTTTAAATGCAATTGAAAAACTCAGAAAAGGCTATATTCGCCTTCATGAAAAAGACGACCCAGAGCTACGTACCGAGCTAAAGGCATTTATTGAAGAACAAACGCCTGAAAATCTTATTTTAATTATCCGTGCTTTTAACCTGTATTTCAGTTTGGTTAATTTGGCAGAGGAAGAACACCAATTTCATGAACGCCAAAGTCAGCTCAAATCAGATGGCCCTTTATGGATGGGGTCTGTACTCAATACCATTGGTGAGTTCAAGCAAGAAGGTTTAAGTGCCGAAGAAGTTGAAACCCTCATCAATAAACTTTGCTACATCCCTGTATTCACGGCACACCCAACCGAATCCAAACGTCGTGCGGTGATGGAAAACTTACGTCGTATCTTCTTAACGCTGGGCGATTTAAACGAGGCAGAAGCCTATAATAATCCTTATGCGCAAGAAGAAGTCATTAAGCGCTTACAATATCAAATACAAGTATTGTGGAAAACCGACGAAGTTCGCCGCATGAAACCGACGGTAGAAGACGAAATTCGTAATGGCATCTATTATTTCCGCCAGTCACTTTTCAAGGCGGTGCCGACGGTTTACCGTTATATGGAAAGAGCCTTAGCGCGCCACTACCCCAATGACCACATTCCAACGCCTAACTTCTTAACGTTTGGCTCTTGGATCGGTGGGGATCGAGATGGAAACCCGTTTGTAACGCACGAAACGACCGTAAATGCATTACTCATGCAAAGTCGCGCGGTGATGTATGAATATCAAAAACGCATCTTTGAGCTCAGTTCGCATCTAACGCAATCTCGTTATATTACCAATATCAAACAAGAAGTCATTAATCGAGCCACGATTATCGATGCCGATTTACAAGAACGCGTATTTCACAAACGGGCGGATCGCTTTCGAGATGAACCCTATCGCCGCTTCTTATATTTGATTAATGGTCGCTTACAAGACAATTTAGATTATATTGAAGCGCAATTAAATGGCGAAAATGCGGAAAAACCAAAATTTGGCTATCACAATGAAACCGAATTTTTAGATGACCTAGAACTCATTTATGCCTCTCTCTGTAGTCATGGCGATCGGGATGTAGCCGATGCGAGCCTGAAGGACCTCATTCGACTGGTTCAAACCTTTGGCTTCTATTTAATGCGCCTGGATATTCGCCAAGAATCGACTGTACATACCGATGCCGTAACGGATTTATTGTCACATCTTGATATTGACTACCAAAGCCTATCAGAAGCAGAACGACTGGATCTATTAGCACAACAAATCTCGTCACCAACGATTATCGATACCCAACATCTCGATTTGAAGAAGATGACAGTTGAAGTGTTAAAAGTATTCAATGTCATGCGTGAAATGCGCGAAGAGATCAGTGAAAAAGCATTTAATAATTATGTTATCTCGATGACTCATGAAGCCAGTCATGTTATGGAAGTTCTGTTCCTAGCTCACCAAGCAGGTCTTGCGGGTTACAATGCAGGCGAACCTTATTGTAAAATTCGTATTTCGCCTTTGTTTGAAACCATTCAAGATTTGGAACACATTGTTCCGGTCACTTCCGCACTATTTGATAACCCCACCTATAATGCCTTGTTAAAAGCGTCCGGAAACCAACAAGAAATCATGCTCGGTTATTCAGATTCTGCTAAAGATGGTGGTAATCTGTCTTCTGCATGGACACTCTATCAGGCGCAACAGCAGATCATGAAACTCGCGGATAGTTACGACATTGACTGCCGCCTATTCCATGGTCGAGGCGGCACAGTCGGTCGCGGTGGCGGCCCAACTCATAGTGCGATTTTATCGCAGCCGACCGGCACCGTTAGAGGGCAAATCAAATTTACCGAACAAGGTGAAGTGCTCTCTTACAAGTACAGTAATGCTGAAACCGCGATGTATGAATTATCGATGGGAATTACCGGCCTAATGAAGGCCAGCAAAGGCTTGGTTAAACCTTCCAAACAGGATAACCCAGCCCATTTAGAAGCCATGCAGAACTTGTCTAAAGAAGGCGAATTTGCTTTCCGTGAATTGACAGATCATACTGAAGGCTTCTTTAAGTTCTTTTATGAAGCCACACCCGTTACAGAAATTGGACTACTTAATATCGGATCTCGCCCATCCCACCGCAAAAAAGGCAATTTATCCAAGTCTTCAATACGAGCTATCCCATGGATATTTGGCTGGGCACAGGCCAGACTGACTTTTCCTGCTTGGTATGGCACTGGCTATGCTCTGCAAAAATGGGCAAAAAGTCAGTCTCCTGAACAGCTCAAAGAAATGTATGAAAACTGGCCTTTCTTTAAGAGCCTGCTTAGCAATATCCAAATGGCTCTTTTTAAAACGGACCTTATTATTGGTAAAAGCTATAGTAAATTAGGCCTAGACCAACAACAGGCAGAAAAAATCTATAACATGATTGCTGAGGAGCACATTCGCTCGGTTGAAACCTGTTTGAATATCAGCGGCAATGACTACTTAATGGCCGACACCCCACAGGTAGCGCTCTCACTTTCTCGTAGAACGCCCTATTTAGAGCCGTTAAATCATATTCAGATTGCTGTCTTGAAGCGTTATAAAGACACGAGTCTGAGTGATGAAGAAAGAGAGGCCTGGCTGACACCACTATTGAATAGCATCAATGCGATTGCAGCCGGCATGCGCAATACTGGTTAGATAACCCAAAAAAGTATCTTGTCATGTCTTTAGACCTTATAAAGACATGCAAGTAACACTTTTAAAATAAATACGTTATAATTTGCCCCCGAATGATTTACTGACAGGTGTCTAGTATGCAAATCACTTTGCTAAAATCTAAATTACATCGCGTTACCACGACTCATGCAGAGCTGGACTATGAAGGTTCCTGCGCGATTGATGGGCATTTGCTCGAAGTGGCTGGCATCCGGGAATATGAACAAATCCAAATTTATAACATTAATAATGGTGAACGTTTCACCACCTATGCCATCCGTGCTGAAGAGCATACAGGGATCATCTCGGTGAACGGTGCCGCTGCTCACAAGGCCAGGCCTGGTGATTTATTAATTATTGCCACCTATGCCACCTTAGATGAAAAAGAAGCCGACACCTTCCAACCCATTATGGTGTATTTCAATGAAAAAAATGAAATCACTCATACACGCAACACCATTCCCAAACAAATGCAACAGCATTCAGCTTAATGCGCGGGTAACATCTTCGGGAATATTCATATTCCAACGTGTTTCAATCCAACGTCATACTCTCCGTTTTCGATAACTGCTGAGGCACCAAAATAATTTCTACTCGCCGATTTTTTTGATAGGCTTCAGGCGTTTCGGAAGTATCGACTGGGCGACTCTCTGCAACCCCAATCACCTCAACTTGCTGCGGAAGAACCATGCCTTGGCTAACCAACAATTCAACCACAGCAGCGGCTCGTGCGCTCGATAACTCCCAGTTCGATTTAAAGCGACCACCACTGACTGGGCGTTTATCAGTATGTCCAATTGCCTTTACTTTCGTTTGATCATTAATATAGGGTTGCAACCGTTTTAACTCATCAATAAACCCCGGCTTTAGCTTTGCTTCTCCCGTTTGAAACGAAATACTTTCTGCAAAAGTAACCTTAATTTCTTTTTTCTCTCTATCCAGAGAGACCTCAATATCACTATCTTTATTAGAAGTCGCATAGGTATCCACCACACTGTCAAACAAGGGCTTCAAATCTTCTATGACCGTTTCACCTTTTTTATCTAGCTTCGCTTGACTGACTTCAGTACTCTTAAAGTATTCAACTTGGGTCTGAGACAAGTCTGAACCATGACCTAGAGTAAAGGTCAAAGATTTGACTACCGCTTCATATTTTTTCGCATCCAAAGTCGACATCGCAAATAGCAACACAAATACAGCCATTAATAATGACATTAAATCGGCAAAAGTGGCTAACCAAGCTGGACAATCATCTGATTTGGCACTCAAGCTTCGGCCTCCTCAACTGGAAGATTCGCAGTATTATCGAGATAAGGCGATAGCAACTCCCTCATCATCATTGGATTTTGGCCTTCACTAATGGATGACAGCGCTTCGATAATCAACAACTGTCGAATGGACTCTTCTTGAACCCAAGTATTAATCTTATCGGCCATTGGCAGTGCAAATAAATTAGCAATCATTGCCCCATATAAGGTGGTTAGCATTGCAACCGCCATGGCAGGACCAATACTGGATGGGTCCGATAAATTGGACAGCATCTGAATCAATCCAACCAGCGTCCCGATCATACCAAATGCTGGCGCGGCTGCGCCAATTGATGAAAACACACCTGCGCTGGTATTGGCCCTTTCTACAAAAAGCTTATTCTCTTCTTCTAAAGATTGACGGACCAATTCTTTAGAATATCCATCAACTAACATACGCGCACCATGTTGATAAAAACGATTGGGAATCTCTTCATTATCCAATGCTAAAAGACCATTTTTTCGAGAGGTTCGTAATAAGTCTTCTGTTAAATCAACGAGTTCATCTTTATCTTGGATATCAGTTGATGGCATCAGAATCCGAAATGACATTGCAATTGCGTGAAAGGTCTCGTTAAAAGAATAACGAATCATAGTGGCAGCAATGGTGCCACCCAACACAATCATCATCCCAGGAATATTAATAAAAATTAAGATGGAAGATCCCATTGCCATCGCAGCAATAACAATTACGATCCCAAGAAACAAGCCGATAAACGTCGAAAAACTCACTCTTCAACTCTCCCGGTTAACGCATGAGTATAAAGACGATTATCTAACAAACGTGTCTGTCCTAAGCGAGCTACGGCCAGTATGACAAGTGAATGGTTCGAATTTAAAGAGACAACAGGCATTAAAGATTTGGCATCACGAATCTCGATATAGTCCACTTCATCAAACCCTTGCTTTAATAGCATTTGATGCGCGTCGAAACACAAACTATCATAATCATGGTTCCCTTTCGTCATTTCTGCTTCAATCCACGCCAAAGTATGAGAAAGTTTTGGCGCTATCTTACGCTGCGACGGCGTTAGATATTGGTTACGCGAACTGAGTGCCAGTCCATCTGTATCTCTTACAATCTCTGCTCGAATTAACTCGACTGGCATAAATAGACTCTCAACCATAGACTGAATAACGGCAAATTGTTGATAGTCTTTTTGGCCAAATACCGCCACATCCGGCTGGATAATTTGAAAAAGTTTTGCCACCACGGTCGTCACGCCATCAAAATGACCTGGTCGCCTCGCCCCTTCTAAAATTGACGTTAAGGCAACAGGCGCAATGACTTTAGACTCTAATTCAGTTGATGGATATATCTCAGACACGGAAGGGAAAAACAATGCATCTACCGATTTTTGTTCTAATGCAGTTTTATCCACTTCAAATGTACGGGGATACTGATCGTAATCTTCATTTGGGCCAAATTGCATTGGGTTAACAAAAATGCTCACCACCACCTTATCGGCATGTTGTTGTGCAATGTCAACCAAGCTCAGATGACCCTCATGCAAATTACCCATGGTCGGCACAAATGCAATGCGTAACCCCGCCTGTCTCCATTGTTGTAACTGGGTACGAATGGTTGAGATAGACTCGAAAAGGGTCATTTAAATAACGCCTGGTTGATCAATCGGAAAAACGCCCTGCTTCACATCATTCACATAGCGTGAAATCGCCTGCTGAATACTGTCGGTTTCCTGTAAAAAGTTTTTTGCAAAGGACGGTAATCGACCCATCGTCAATCCAACGAGATCATGAAAAACCAATACTTGGCCATCCGTGGCGCTTCCTGCACCAATACCGATAACAGGAATTGTCAGAGATTGACTGATTCGTTGTGCAAGTTCGGATGGCACACATTCTAGCACCAACATTTCTGCCCCTGCCTCTTCCAATGCAATTGCCTCTTCCTGCAACATCAATGCTGTCTCCGAATCTTTACCCACAACCGCATAGCCCTTTTTTTGAACCGACTGTGGCAACAACCCCAAGTGACCGCAAACAGGAATGCCTAAAGCAGAAAGGGCCGCAACCTTATCCAAAACACGTTGCCCCCCTTCAAGCTTAACCATATTGGCCAAGCCCTCCTTCATGAGGCGTCCTGCCGAAGAGAGTGTGGTTGTCATATCTTGATCTGCCATAAAAGGAAAATCGGCAATACACCAGGCCTGGGTGTTTTGGCGCTGAACCAGCCGAGTATGGTAAACCATATCATCGACAGTCACTGGTAAGGTTGTCTTGTGTCCTTGAACCACCATTCCTAAAGAATCCCCAACCAAAATCACCTCAACACCGGCTTGAGCAGCCCAATAAGCCTGACTCGCGTCATAGGCCGTCAAGCAGGCTATTTTCTCATGCTGCTGCTTCATCTTTTTTAATTTATTTAGGGATATCATGCGATTACTCCAGTTTAACCATCTTTCCAACCACAAAAAGGTCATCGGTAACAACCTCGTCTAGGCTATTTTATTTTGGAATGGTTAACAGTTCAAAATTTGATTATTCATCATGAATAATAAAGGTCTTGGGCAGTTGTGAAGCATAGTCTGACAGCGGCTTACCATTTGGCAGTTTTAAAGTGGGTTCTATCTCTAAAAGAGGCAGAATAACAAAATCCCGCGTCAACATCTGAGGATGGGGCACCTGTAAATCGGGGGCTTCTATCACCGAATCTCCATAGAGTAATAGATCAATATCAATGATACGTTCCCCCCACTCTCGTTGCTTTATCTTACCCAAAGTCTGCTCAATGGTTTGACATGCTAATAATAAATTATTCGCCGTTAAACGGGTTTTAAAACAAACAACCGCATTGATAAAATTAGGTTGATCTTGAGGACCTTGAGGGAGAGACTCAACAAAACGGGAGGTTTTCAGCCACTGACAATCTTCTAATGCTTTTAACGATTCAATAGCCTTCTCTAACTGTTTCCTAGGATGGTTTAAATTACTTCCCAAGCCCAAATAGACGATTTCCCAGTCATTCTGCGCCATATTAATCCTCGTTCGACGCAACACTTTGCTCAGATTTGTTTTCAGGCACTTTAGCTCGATGACGTTTTCGATAAGGGTTTCGGTTTTGCCGAGTTCGCTTACGCTTTGCCGTAGGCTTTTTTACATCATTCGCAAAAGCGACCTGATCAACCGGATTCAGCGTTTGATAGGTTGTCCACCAATCAAACACTTCACGAAGCGACTCTTCTCCAGCCGCTAACCGTATCCCCATAAAATCATACGCGGCTCTAAATCGTGGGTGTTCACGCAACTTAGGTGGACGATTACCATGTCGATTCAATAATCGGAACTGCAAACTCCATATATCTTTGATTTGAGCCGTAAATCGCTTAGGAATCGATGTTGAAGTAATTTGGTGATCAATCACTTCACTGGCGGCCGCAAACAACGCATCCTGGCGCACAAAACCTTCAGCCAAATGTTGTTCCATCTTTTGCAACATCGGCTCCCAAAGCATTGCGGCGAATAAAAAAGCAGGATTCACACCCAGTGCATTTTGAATACGGTGATCCGTACTCTTTAAAGCTTCAACCACCATCATCCTCGGAAATCCTTCCGATTCTTGTGATAAGACATGATGTGTTTGTGGGAAAAGAAAAGTAAAAAGTCCAAAATGACGTAACTTCTCAAAAACCTCTACGCCCACCCCACTGTGGAACAACTTCAAAACCTCATCAAACATTCTGGCATGGGAGACATCTTTTAATAAGTGACCCAATTCATAAATAGGCGCTTTTGTAGAGGGTTCAATATCAAAACCAAGTTTTGCCGCAAATCGTACCGCCCGAATCATTCGCACAGGATCTTCACGATACCGCATCTCAGGGTCACCGATCAGCCTGAGTTGGCCTTTTTCTAAATCAACCATCCCACCGGTATAATCAATCACTGAAAAGTCTTTTACATTGTAATACAGACTATTAACAGTAAAATCACGACGCCAGGCATCCTCTTCCATGGTGCCGTAAATATTATCTCGCACCAATTTTCCAGCCTTATCAACCGATCGAGTGTGATTCAATTGCTTACGATTGTTTGACTGAGCACTTTGAGCAAGGCCGCTGCCTCTAAAAGTTGCAACCTCAATAACCGTTCGACCAAAAAAGACATGCGCCAGTCGAAAACGACGGCCAATCAAGCGACAGCGCCGATTAAACACTGCCTTGATCTGCTCAGGTTCTGCATTCGTGGCGACATCAAAGTCTTTGGGCTCTAGTCCCAGCAAGATATCACGCACACCGCCACCGACTAAATAAGCTTCATAGCCAGCACGGTTCAATTCATAAAGCACGTCTAACGCAGGTTTATCAATCTGCTGTCTTGAAATAGGGTGCTGATTACGGGGGACCACTAAACGGTCTGGCGTTGTTGCTTCATTTGAAGTGTTTTTATCAGTAGATAACGAGAAAAAAGACTTAACTTTATTAAATAATTGTTGCATAGAAGGCAGGCAAAACCTATTGAAGAGTAAAATCAATATTTTAACCACTTTTACTCAGACTGCAATCTCCATAGACAAATAAGCTGACTCAACCGTCATTAAAACAATTAATCGCCGCGCTAATAACCCTGAGCCAAGACGACCTGCAAAACAAATTCAATTTTCACCCAACCAGGCCAGCCTTTACAAACAAATTGAATAGACTTTATTTTCAATACCTTACAGATATTTTAAACAAATATTAACATTTCATTATAAATAAAAATAGGGTCACTATTAAATATTGCTATGTAGAGAACCCCACAAAACACTTGCGAAAGATTTTTATATGAGTAACCTATGTTTCTAAGAGCTTTTTAAGCCTTAAAAATTACAACCCTAGCATAAGGGATGCATAGTATTAAAAAGCAATGTTTGCTTTTTTTTAGGAGGATAAGAATGTTAAAAAAACCAATGAAGCATTTACTAACGGTTTTAGCTATGACTACCGCCATGGTTTCTGCACCAACAGTTGCCACTGCTGCGGAAAAAAGCGCTAGTAATATCGAACAGGGTAAAGAACTTGCTTTTTCCCGCTCGAAAGGAAACTGTTTAGCTTGTCATGCCATTCCTGGCGGAACCATACCAGGAAATATTGGACCAGCACTCATCGCTATGAAACTTCGTTTCCCAGAAAAGAGTGACTTGTTTGACAAGATTTGGGGAAAACCTGAAAAAACCGTTCCATACAGTATGATGCCTCAATTCGGACACAGTGGGGTATTGACTGACGCTGAAATCAATAAGATTGTTGATTTCTTATACGAACTTTAAATTTATTAACCTCAATTGGGAGTTTAAAACCTTATGAAACGTAGATCTTTCCTAAAAGGTACCCTAGCAACTGGTGCTGCAGCTGTAGCCGTTAATGCAGGCCTACTTACCCCTTCAACTGTTTTAGCAGAATGGAATAAAGCAGCGTTTAATACTAAAGATACTTCAGAAGCGCTAAAAGCCGCTTTCGGTATGGATAACGCAATTGCTTCATCTGATATTGACTTAGGCGCGCCTGCAATTGCTGAAAACGGTGCTGTAACACCTATCAAAATTGATGCGACTAAAATGGCTGGTGTTGAATCTATTGCCATCCTAGCTTCAAAAAACCCTTTCCCTTTAGTTTGTGAATATAGCTTCTCAGGCCCAGCTCTAGGGTATGTTTCAACTCGTATCAAAATGGGTGAAACCCAAAATGTGATGGCGGTTGTTAAAGCTGGTGGAAAACTATACAAAGCAGAACAAGAAGTTAAAGTCACCATTGGTGGATGTGGCGGTTAATCCCCAACCCACTTTGATTTAATACGAACAAGTAACTGCAAAATTTAAAGGAAAAATTATGTCTATCAAAATCAGAATGCGTGGAAAAGTAAAAGGTGACGTAGCTGAAGTTAAAGCCTTAATCAAGCACAAGATGGAATCAGGTGCTCGTATGAACAAGAAAACAGGCAAGCCATATCCGGCTGAGTTCATTGACATGGTTGAAGTTTCAATCAATGGAACGAAAGCAGTCGATGCACAATGGTCTGGTGCTGTTTCTGCAAACCCATATATGGGCGTTATGGTTAAAGCCGCTAAAGGTGATGAAGTCACCCTAAGTCTAAAAGACAACACTGGTGCGACTGGCTCCAAAACAATCAAGCTTAGATAAGTTTGTTATTGGCTAAGTTATGACATCCAATTGTCCTTGCCTCTACGGAAGGACAATTCAGAAATCTAAAAATAATAATATTTATAATATGCTTTTCTTTATGGAGGAATAGGATGAAAAAAACATTGCTAGTCGCCTTAACAGTAGGTGCAACAGCGACAGCCAATATCGTTATGGCTGCAGACATGGACCCAGAAAAAAGCCGTCAACAATTTGTTGATTA
>CBFHUY010000026.1:0-16323 GCA_965658885.1 Hydrogenovibrio sp. | reverse complement strand
CTGGCCAAAATCGGCATGGCATTCCGACAATGCCAAATTCGGGTGTATGACGCTAAAATTAATACGGTTGGCGAAAAGGCTGAAGATACGTTTATTATTAGCTCAACTAATGAAGACAGTCTGCATCTGCGACACAAACAAATCGAGCTGCAAGATGCCCTGCTAGAGGCCATCGAGTTTTAGCAAGCGGTTGACGGTTCGAAGAGTTCAAACGCATTTTGATCCGGGTCACGAACAAACAACGCTCGTCGACCGGATCGGCTTTTGGTGTAGGGCACACCTGCCGCTTTCAATGTCTTTTCAAAGTCATCAATGGAATCCACTCGTAAGGCGAAATGGACATCTCGCCCCCCGTGCTCCGGACGCTGAGCCTGCTGATAAGGATTTGGCAACTGCATTAAATGTAAACTTTGTCCATTTAATAAATCTAGCCAATAGCCAGGAAAACCCAGTGCAGGCCTATCCAATAAAGATAACCCTAACAGCGTTTGGTAGAACGCTAAGGCGCTATCCGCATCCTTTACCAGAATACTGACATGATCAAAACCTATGACTTGTGCCACACTGCTTCCTCTATTCAGATGGATATTAAAGATGCGTCACCTAACTGACAAAAAACCACCTTGGCTCAGCAGAGTCAATCACTGAGCCGGCAGGTTGCTGGAATCTGTTTAATCGTTACTGTGAAGGGTGCTATTCAAACCACTCCACAAGGTTCCATCCGTCATAATCGCCTGCACCTGTCCGGTTTGGCTATGGCGTCTGAATAACAATTTTGACTGACCGGATAACTCACGTGCCGATACGATTGATCCGTCTGGCATTTTAACCTTAGTGCCTGCTGTGATATACAAACCAGACTCTACGATGCAATCATCTCCCAAAGAAATACCCAGGCCTGCATTCGCACCTAATAAGTTTCTTTGTCCCATTGAAATCACTTGCTTACCGCCACCCGACAAGGTTCCCATAATCGAAGCACCGCCGCCGATATCGGAGTTCTCACCAATCACGACTCCGGCACTGATACGACCTTCCACCATAGAATTGCCCAAAGTACCGGCATTGAAGTTACAGAAGCCTTCATGCATCACCGTCGTTCCCGGTGCTAAATGAGCCCCTAAACGCACACGATCGGCATCGGCAATACGAACCCCTTCCGGAATCACATAATCGACCATCCGTGGGAATTTATCAATCGACGTCACGGTTAAAGTATGGGGTTCACCCGCGATGGCTTCACGCAAAGTCTCAACTTCTGACGGCAATACAGGCCCAGCACTGGTCCAAGCAACATTCGCCAATAACCCAAACACTCCATCCAAATTAATCGTATGTGGTTGATAGGCACATTCTGATAACAAATGAAGACGTAAGTAGGCTTCTTCCGCCGTGGTCGGCGCCTCATCAACCGAAGTGATTTCAACCGTGACAAAATCCCCTTTAATCACGCCTGCTTTCGCGGCCAAACAATTACGGGCGATTTCCTTGTTAGAACGTGGAAACCATACATCTAAGGTTGCCCCCGTCTTAGCATCACTATAACGGTGACCAATTCGCTTGATAGTCATATTCTTCTTCTCTTTATTAAGGTATTTAAAAATCAAGCGCCGATTATACAATACATCGACTCGCTAATACAGACTCAGCCATTGACGCGAACGAAACCCCTTTTCACCACTCCTTGTCCTGAATTAGGCGCTTTGTCTATTTTCACGTCAATTTCAAGCCAAAAATGTTTTAAAATGGTGCTTTAGCAACTTCTAAATTTATATATTCTCGCTAGGATCAATATGATTTTATATGGCATACCCAACTGTGATACGGTTCGCAAAGCGCGAAAATGGCTCGAATCCAATCAGGTTGACTTTCAGTTTCAAGATTTTCGCAAAACCCCTTTGACCATCGACACCATCCAGGCCTGGTTAAAACATCACCCCATGAGCGTGATTGTCAATAAACGCAGTAGCGGATGGAAACAGCTGACTGAAACGCAACAAGCTGAATTAATGAATGCCGAACAGCTCACATTATTGATTGATATGCCAACACTGATTAAGCGCCCTGTTTTACAAACAAAGCAGCAAGTTTTGTTTGGCTTTAACGTCAAAGAATATGAAAAACTGCTCTAGCGGAAAAATCCACAATAGACAATATTTGTTTATTAAATTAATGACCTATAAAAAGTGCGACCCCTAAATGACTGAAACCATTCAATTAGCCCAATCCTTAATTCAAATCGAATCCGTCACCCCAAATGACAACGGATGCCAACCCCTTATCTCCGAATACCTTGCCCCCCTCGGATTCACAATTGAATCCATGCCATTTGGCGAAGTGACCAACCTATGGGCCAGACGTGGTCAATCAGGCCCCTTATTTGTGTTCGCAGGTCATACCGATGTCGTTCCCACTGGCCCCGCCAATCAATGGACGCACCCGCCTTTTTCAGCAACCATTGATGACGATGGCATGTTATATGGGCGCGGATCGGCCGATATGAAAAGCAGCATCGCTTGTTTTATGGTGGCGGTGAAACAGTTTATTGCACAACACCCAGATGCCCCAGGTTCCATTGGCTTTTTAATCACCAGTGATGAAGAAGGCCCAGCAGTAAACGGCACAGTAAAAGTTATTGAGACGCTAGAAACGCGCCAAGAAAAAATCGATTATTGTCTGGTCGGTGAACCATCAAGCAGCCAAACGCTAGCCGACTCGATTAAAAATGGTCGACGCGGTTCTTTAAATGGCACCTTAGTGATTCACGGAAAACAAGGTCATATTGCCTACCCAGAATTTGCACAAAACCCGGTTCACCAGGTTGCTCAAGCACTGGGCGCTTTAACGGAAAAAGTCTGGGACCAAGGCAATGTCGATTTCCCGCCGACATCATTTCAAATATCCAATATTCATGCCGGAACGGGTGCGACCAATGTTATTCCCGGACAATGTGAAATTGTGTTTAATTTCCGGTTTTCAACGGAACAAACCCCTGAAATGCTCAAACAAGCGGTTCATCAAATCTTAGATGACTATCAACTTGATTATAAAATCGAGTGGAACCTGTCTGGCCTGCCGTTTAGCACACCTTCAGATGGCAAATTGATACAGGCCGTATCACAAGCAATCACCACGGTCATGGGAACTCCGCCCGTATTATCAACGGGTGGAGGTACATCAGATGGTCGTTTTATTGCGCCCACCGGTGCTCAAGTGATTGAGTTGGGACCATTAAACGCCACCATTCATCAAATCGATGAAAGGGTCAGTTGCGCTGACTTAGAGCACTTGACCCAAATTTATTATGAAACCTTAGTCCAACTCTTGGTTGCTTAAATGCTGATGTCCATTTTTTTACAGCTGATTATTTTCTTCGTGTTTTTGGCCGTGATTTGGCCGGCCGTCAAAAAAGAAAAGTGGAAGGAAAAGTTTATCGACAATCGGCATGCGCGCTCCATTCTGATTGTTTTTATTCTTATTTTGCTGTTTGTGATGGCAATTTCGGTATTTTTTGATACTTTTTATCCACTTGAACGGCTAAAATAGAATTCATTCCCACACTTTAAAAAGGAAAACGCTATGGCTAAAAACCTCATTGCAGAGTCTGTATTAGGAACCGACCTCACGCCTGAAGACTGTGACACCCTTTGCCAGATTGTCGAAAAGAAGGAACTCAGTAAAGGCGAAATCTTATTTGAACCCGATACCGTTGATGGCAATCTTTATATACTGGTGGATGGCAAATTAGAAATTTTGAAAGTGGCGGGTCCCAATAAAACCATCCACATTAACACCATTAAAAAAGGGGCGCTAATCGGTGAACTGAGCTTTGTGGATGGCATTGCCCATACCATGCGTTTACAAGCCGCGAATGATGCCACGGTTTTGGTTTTACACCATGATGATTTTGAAACGCTTGGCACCCAGAATCCGGCATTGATGTTTAATGTAATGAAGTCCATACTGCGTTTTTCGCATCAACTACAACGCAAAATGCTATATGAAAACCTAGAAATGATGCGCATGATTCAAAACCAAGGTAAAACCCAATAATCGACAGCCCTTATCCCTAGCTCAATCTGAAGGACGTATCCATTTCAATACGTCCTTCCGCCTTCTTTTTTCAATTAAAAACAACCATGCCTGGCCGTTTTAGGCATTACAGAAGGCTATTCACAAAAACGATAAAGACTAAGATCGGCGCGATCCATTTAATAATCACTTGGTAACTATCAGACCAGTTACTAGGCATTCCCGTTTCTTGATCTCGCTGTGATTTCGTCCAAACCCAACCCACAAAAATCGCCGTAAATAACCCGCCCAACGGCAACATCATATTGGATGTTAAGAAATCGATACTATCGAAGAAGGTTTTATCGGCAAAAAAGGTTTTATCCTGCCACACATTAAATGACAACACACTGCCCAGCCCAATAAACCAGGTAAACCCGCCCAGTGTCCATGCGGCTTTACGACGAGAATAGTGCCAGTTTTGTTCTAACCAACTAATCGCCGGTTCAATCATGGAAATCGACGAGCTGATAGCTGCAAACACCACCATACCAAAGAACAAGGTCCCAAAAAACCAACCGCCCATCATCTGGCCAAAAGCAATTGGTAAGGTTTCAAATAACAATCCAGGGCCAGAGCCGGCCGCCAAGCCATTACCGAAAACAATTGAAAAGATCACTAAGCCCGCGATCAAAGCGATCACCGTATCCGCCACCGCGATCCAAATACTGGCTTTAACAATGGAATAGTCTTTCGGCAAATAAGAGCCATACACCATCATGGTGCCGAAGCCCAAACTTAAAGTAAAGAACGCATGCCCCAATGCAATCAACACCGAATTGGCAGATAACTTACTGAAATCGGGTCGAAACAAAAACTCAAAGCTTTCTGCAAAGGCACCGGTTGACGCCGCATACCCCAATAAAATCAATAAAATGACCAATAAGCCTGGCATCATAATATTGATGGCGCGTTCAATCCCACTGCGCACGCCTTGAATCACAATCCAAATCGTTAACAGCATCACCACCGTATGCCAAAACAACAGTTGCCAAGCACTGCCGATAAAACTGGAAAAGTGGTCTTGAGCCGCTTGGGCATCCATATCAATAAAACCACCGAATAAACTATCAAAAAAATACGCCAGTGCCCAGCCCGCAATCACCGCATAAAATGACAAAATCAACAAACCACCCAGCAAGCCATTAAACCCTAACCAAACCCATAAGCGATTAGCGCCGGTTTTCTTAACCAAATTGGCCATCGCTTGTGGCGGATTGGCTTGTCCAGCCCGTCCTAAGGTAATTTCCGCAATTAAAACAGGCAAGCCGACCAACACAATACACAATAGATAAACCAATACAAAAGCACCACCGCCATTTTCACCGGTGATATAGGGAAACTTCCAAAGGTTCCCCAAACCGACAGCGGAACCAATCGCCGCCATAATAAAAACGGTTTGAGATGTCCAAAGCGTGGGAGAAAGTTTTAACTGTGACATGGTTTTATCCTTTATAATACGGGCAATTACTGTCAAAAATTATAACAGATATGCATATCTACGCTAATTATTCCCTAAAAAATAGAAATACCTTCCACATTGATGTTCAGACACGGTATTTGGTCGAAATTAATAAGCAGTCCGATATTCCGACACTGCGATCCGACATGAAACTCTCAACCCTGCCTTGGGTGATTATCGGTGGTGGCAGCAATATTCTATTAATGAATGACTTAGAAAAAGTTGTCATCACCTGTGCCTATAAAAAAATTAAGGTGATGAAAGAAGACGACGATAATATCTGGATTTCAGCCGGTGCCGGCATGCCTTGGCATGAATTTGTTCAATATACAGTGGACAACGGCTACTGGGGATTGGAAAACCTAGCACTCATTCCTGGCACAGTCGGCGGTGCGCCAGTGCAAAATGTTGGCGCTTACGGTGCAGAAGCGCAGGACACGATTACCCGTGTTCAAGCATTAAACCTATTTACCGGCGAAAGAGAAGAATACCGGCACTCAGAATGTCAATTTGGCTACCGCTCCAGCATTTTCAAAAAGAAGTTCGAAAACAAACTCTTGGTTCACCGAGTCACCTTTCGATTACGCAAGCATCATGCGGGTCACCCCAACTTGATGTATGAGCCTTTAAAAGAAGCCATTCAAAGGCATTACCCAGATTTATCAGAGCTCACCTCCAAAATGGTATTTGATGCGGTCATTAAGATTCGCGAAGAACGTGTACCAAACCCACGCATTTATGGTAACGCCGGTAGTTTTTTTACCAACCCCGTTATTTCAGAAACCTATTTCCTTAAACTGTTTGCAGAGCACCCTGATATCCCCCACCATAAAACGCTGAACAACACCTACAAAATCCCAGCCGCTTGGCTCATTGAGCAAACCCAATGGCAAAAAGGTCGCAAGTTAAGAAATGCCGCCATTTCCGAGAAACATGCATTGGTGTTAATCAACCTGGGAAATACCACTGGGGCGGAAATCGTTGAACTGGCGGAAGCCATCCAAGCGGAAGTCGATCAAAAGTTCGGCATCCACCTGGAAAAAGAAGTCATCTTAATGAAATAAGCTTTGGGCACCCTGCCTAGGAACCAACCTGTTGGTTTTGTGCAATTTGAATCGTGTCTTCCATATAAAGTGTGCGTGTTGGGAAAGCCATCTCAGCACCTTTCTCGGCGACGACTTCAGCCACCTTCAATAACACATCTTCTTTAACCCTATGATAAGTCACCCAATCGGTCGTATGGGTAAAACCATAAATCAAAATATCCAGAGTTGATTGATTGTAAACATTAAAGTTCACAATTAAGGTTTCATCGCTGGCAATATCCGGATGATCTTGCATCATCTTGCGAATCGCATCGGTAATTTCCGCCACCTTATTCACATCGCAATAACGCACACCAATGGTTTCTCGAATACGGCGATGACTCATTCGAGATGGGTTTTCAATTGAAATATGCGCAAAAGTTCCATTGGGAATATAGAGCGGGCGTTTATCAAAGGTTCTGACCACTGTCATTCGCCAACCAATCTGTTCTACCGTTCCTTCAATTTCCTGATCCGGAGAACGAATCCAATCGCCTACTGCAAAGGGTTTGTCCCAATAAATCATTAAACCACCCAACACATTGCCGACAATATCCTTAGCCGCAAACCCCACGGCAATCCCGCCCATTCCGCCAAAGGCAATAAGACCCGTTAAATTGACCCCTAGCGAACTTAAAACCACCAGGCCTGCCACCACAAATACTGTCAACCGAAAGATTTTGCCCATGGCTTCAATAGATACCGGATCCCATTTCTGATCAATCGCTTGCAATTGGTTTAAATAGCGCTCAAATTGCGCGACCCAGCGTATTGCAAACCAGGCAACCGCAATAATGCCAAATGTGGACTTCACCGCAGAGATATGGGGAATTAAATCCGTCAACACATTAAAATGACTCAACAAGGTCACCAAGGCAATCACCCCGCCCGATAGCCAAATATAAAACGAAACCGGCGCCACACTGGAAACAGTGATGGTTTTTAAGAAGTACTGACGACGCTTTTTAAGCAGCCGACTCACCAAATGAATCGATGTGCGAAAAATAAAATCAATGATAAAGGTCATGGCGACTAATATCATCATAATCAATAGCCAAGTCTGACCACCCGCCATTTCTACCAGGAAGCGCCAACCATCTGGGTAGAGGTTAATCAGTTCGCCCAAACTGCGATTCAATACCTCTCCAAACACAGAACTACTTTCAGTATTGGTTACAGATTGCATATTTGCCTCATTTTATTAATATCGCTAAGAACTACCATTTCAAAGCCGCTTGCTGATCTTGCTCGGTAAACCGGGTAACCGCAAGCGCATAAGACTGCCAAATCGGATTGGTTGCCAGTTGTTTCATTTTAATATGAGCATGACCATGCAGTCGAATCAGTCGGGAATGCGATAAAGGATCTGCCTGCCAATCGATCTTAGCCAGCACCTCATCCACCGACTCAGGCGCATTGCACAGCAACACCAAATCACAGCCTGCTTCTAACGCACTCTTCACCCGTGTCGGCGCATCTCCGAATTCCACAGCAGCATGCATCGACAAATCATCACTGATAATCGCCCCATCAAAATGACATTTTTGCCGCAAAATATTGCCTAACCAAATTTTCGAAAACCCCGCTGGACGCTCATCCACTTTAGGATAACGCACATGCGCCGGCATCACCGCATCAACCCCCTTCTCAATCAAGGTTAAAAACGGTTGAATATCACCTTGTAACAAGGCATCCAAGCTGCGATCATCCACGGCCACTTCCAAATGCGAATCCGCTTGTATATAGCCATGTCCTGGAAAATGTTTAGCCACCGAAGCCATTCCAGCAGCATGCATCCCTTTCATAATTTGAGTGGCCAAACGACCTACCACTTTCGGATCGGCATCAAAAGCCCGATCGCCAATCACTCGACTATCACCATAGTCCAAATCCACAACCGGCGCAAAACTAAAATCAATGCCTGCCGCCAGCAACTCAGTGGCCATCACCCAGCCTACCTTTTCAGCCAATTCCAACGCGTGATCGGGTTGCTGCTGATAATAACGCCCAATCGCACCCATTGGCGGTAAACGCGTAAATCCGGTTTTAAAACGCTGGACACGGCCGCCTTCATGATCAACACCAATTAATAACTTGGGATGACGCAAGGCATGAATTTGACTGGTCAGGGCCATTAATTGTTCAACCGACTCAAAATTACGGCTGAATAAAATCACCCCCGCCACCAACGGATCTAATAGTCGCTCTTTATCTACCGAAGTGAGTTGTGTGCCAGCGATATCGATCATTACACTGCCTAACGGCATCGCTTTTCCCAGTAATCTGTCCATCTATCTACGTCTACCCTTTCCATTAAACCAACCAGGCCTGGTGCTTTTTAATCGACTCAACACTCAAACTTGTCTTGGACGAGAACGTACATCCAGCTTATCTCGCCATTGATCGCCAAGCAAGTTGACCCCCAGTACCACCAACATTAATAACAAGCCTGGTGCCCAAACCAAATGCGGTGCCACCAATAAATAGCGTGTGCCTTCACGAATCATATTGCCCCAAGACGCATCCGGCGGTTGCACACCCAAGCCTAAAAAGGATAAGCCTGCTTCCGAAATCACCGCACCGGCAATGCCAAAAGTGGCTTCAACCCCCAAAGGCGCAAGAATTAAGGGTAATAGATGTCGAAACACAATCAAATAGCCGGGGACGGCGAAAGCTCTGGCGGCCAAAATATGTTCTCGATGCCGTAAGCTCAAAGTTTGTGCTCTTGCCAAACGAGCGTACCCAACCCAACCGACTGTCACCAATGCCAATACCACATTTTCAATGCCAGGGCCTAAAATCGCCGCTAATGCAATCGCCAATAATAACCCAGGAAAGGCTAAAAAAACATCAATCACTTTGGTCACGACTCGATCAACCCAGCCACCATAATAGCCACTGGCAATGCCAATAGACGTGCCTAAAATACTGGAAAAAATCACCACTAAAATCGCCACTAGAAAGGAGGTCTGTGCGCCCATCAATAAGCGATCAAAAATCGGCCGACCTAATTCATCATAGCCTAACCAACTTTGAGCATCCCCCGTCGCCAAAAGCCGATCAAGTTGTACGGTTAAAGCCCCCTCTCCAACAAAAAGCCCGGCAAATGCCATCAACGCCCAAGCCAATACAATCAAGTAGGGTATTTTTTTAAAGAACCGAATAGAAAATAGCTGCGTCAAAATTCAACCCTAAGTTTGAGTACGAATGCGAGGATCCAACCAAGCATACACCAGCTCAGTTAATCCATTCACAGAAATATAGGCCACACTGATAATCAAAATACAGGCCTGCACCACCGGATAATCGCGACGTTGAATCGAATCGACCAATAACTGACCTAATCCTGGCCAGTCAAAGACCACCTCGGTAATCACCGCCCCACCCAAGAGCGTCCCCAACTGCAAGCCCAAAATCGTCACCACCGGCAACAACGCATTGCGTAATGCATGTTTGGCATAGACTCGGGTCGGCGGCAAACCCTTCGCCTGAGCGGTGCGAATATAATCTTCATGTAACACTTCAAGTAAAGAGGCGCGTAACATTCGCGCCAAAATGGCGGCTAAGGCAGTTCCTAACGTCACCGATGGCAACACCCAGGAAAAAGACTGAGTTGCCCCGCTCACCGGAAACCACGACAAGCCAATCGCAAACACCAAAATCAACATCGGTCCCAACCAAAAATTGGGAATGGACACCCCTAATAAGGAAACCGTCATCGAGACCCCATCCGGCCATTTGCCAGCATAAAGCGCCGCCCAATAGCCCAATGGAAATGCCAGCAACACCGCCACCAATAATGCCATAAGCGCCAATTGCAGTGTATAAGGAAAACGTTCTGCCACCAGTTCACTGACGGGTTGCTGATAAAATAACGACTGGCCTAAATCGCCTTGCAGAATGCCGGTCAGATAGGTGAGATACTGTTGCCAAACCGGTGCATCTAACCCAAGCTGTGCTCTTAACAACGCCTCATCTGCCGGACTGGCCCAATCCCCTAACATCACCGCCACCGGATCGCCGGGTACCAAGTGAATAAAGAAAAACACCAAAGAGCCGACCACCCAAGAAATAAACAGCACCGACCCGAACAGTCTCATTAAAAAAGCAATCATGGCATGATCTCAACCACGGTTCCGGCATCCACCCAATCAAACAGCGTCACCACATCTGGGTTACGCATCCGAATACAGCCATGTGACTTGGCGACCCCCATTGGTTCCGAATCCGGTGTGCCATGAATATAAATATAGCGTTGCATTGAATCGACCGCTCCTAAGCGATTAACGCCTTTTTCCAATCCCGATAACCATAAAATGCGGGTTAAAATCCAATCTCGATTGGGAAACTGCTCCGCTAACGCATCACTATAAACTTCCCCCGTGGGGCGACGACCGACAAAAACCGTATTGATCGGTTGATGAGCGCCTATTTTGGCTCGAATTTGATGGCGCCCCAAAGGCGTTTTGCCAGAGTGCTTTTCACAACCGGTTCCATTTAAACCGCTGCTGATGGCAAATTCAGCCAATGGCGGTGACGCCATGCTGTCATCGCTAAAAACCCGCAAGCGTTGTTGAGCAATCGAAACCGTTAAATACACGCTAGGCCTCCGCTTCTGCTAAGGCTTCGGGGGTGAAAATGGCCAAACGATACACCTGCCAAATTTCTTCTGGTAAATCCATCTGATGGTCTTTATGTTTTTGCCGCATTCTAAAGCCGGCCTTCATGACCCCTTCAAACAAGGCATTAGCCCAACCAAATGCAATGGTCGGCTTAATCAACCCCTGGGTTTTCAATGATTCAAAGAAGCCCGCAAACTCTGCTTCCCAATTCGCAAATAATGTCGGCAACGACTCTGGACAGCCTTTTTGTTCAAAGATATCAAATAAAAAGTTGTAGTCTTCCATTAAACGATGCGTACTCTTAACCAGACTCTCCATTTGCTTCACGGGATACTCATACTGTTGTTTCGCTTCTACCAAGTTTTGGGAAATCCGCTCAACAAATTGTTCCACCAACGCCGCTAAAATCGAATCCCGTCCACAAAAATAGCGGTGCAAGGTCATACGACTGACTCCCGCTTCTTTGGCCACCGCTTTTAACGGTGCACTATAATCTTCGCGCCAAACACGCAATGCAGCTAATAAAATTTTATGACGCGTATCTTTCAAACCTTAATCCTTAATAACTTGAGCCGCCAACAATCCATCAAAACGGCCATCGGCATACATGGTATAGCCGGATAGGTTTGAGGTTGTCACCGCATATTGATTTTCATACCACAAGGGAATCACCGCCAAATCCTGCTGCAAATGAGATTGCAACTGCCGATAGATTCGAGCCTGTTCTGCCAAAGAAGCCGTTTGCTCCGCTTGCTCAATCAATTGATCGGCCGTTTGACTGCGATAACGCCCCCGGTTCGCCCCTTTGGGCGGAATCGCCTCACTGGCAAAAACATACTGAAAAATATCTGGGCTTTTCACCCCCACCCAAGCCAGGCTATAGAGCTGGAAGCGCCCTTTTTTAATGTCATTATAAAAGGTTCCCCAATCATAACTTTGAATCTTTAACTGAATCCCAACCTGTTTCAGTTGCGATTGGTAAATGGTTGCCAATCGAATCCGGGTTGGGTCAGACGAGGTCTTATAACTGAGGGTAATGGTGCCATCCGAATTCACCAGGCCTGGGTGTTTTTCCGCCAGTTTTTTGACCAATGCCTTCGCTTTTTCAGGCTGATAAGGCCAGCCAGTTAAAGTCGCATCCCCCGCCCAATGTTGCGGCACCAATAATCCACCCGCTAAACGCCCCTGGCCTTTAAATAAACTGTTTAAAATCGCCTGTCGATCAATCCCGTGAGCCAACGCTTGTCGCAATTCAGGCTGAGACAATAATGGATCTTCAAAATTAAAACCAATATAGCCAAAACTGGTTCCCGGATGCCAAATCACCTTCAATGCTGGTAAGGTATCACAATAGGCGGCTAATTCCGGCGATAGATCGTTCTGAATCAAATCCAATTCGTGATTGCGCAATTTCAACACTCTCACAGTCGCATCTTTCACTGGAATAAAATGTAATTCAACCCCATCCGGTCTTTGTAATACCAAACGCTGTTCAGACTGATGCTGAAACACACAAGGCCCAGAACCAATCGGCTGTTGTTGAAACAAATGCCCTTTGGCAATTAAGTCTTTCGGTAGAATCCCAATCACCAAGCGCCCAACGAAAAGCGCATCGGCTTCAAATAATTCAAAGGTCAGCCGTTGGTCGTCTAGCACAGTGATCTGGCGAATATTCTTTAAAGACCCTCTATGTGGCGAGCCTAAATCGGGATTGAGAATGGAGCGGTAGGTTTCGGCCACATCTTGTGCTGTCAACAATTGACCGTGATGAAACAAGGGATGGGAAGTTAACGTGAACAGGTATTGCGTCTCACTCAGCTGTTGCCAAGTAGCCAAATCGGGAGTGGGTTCAAACGCCTCGTTAAAATCAATTAATTGGTGATAAATCAATCGATTCACCCGACTGGATAAGGCATCGGTTGCCAAGCGCGGGTCGAGCATTCTAGGGCGTGAGGTCACTCCCATGCGAATCTTATCAACCTCTTTGGGACTGGAATTGACACACCCTGTCGCGGCAACACTCGCCAACAGCCCAAGTTTTAAAAACTGTCGACGCTTTAACGGATGCCAACTGGCGTGAACTGCATCAGGGGTAACGTCAGTCAATGCAACCCTACTTCACAAAGATTGCATAAGGCTATCGGATGGATCCGACAATACCGCATCAAAATTCGATAAGCTCTCTGCTGTTAATTGCCCAGCTGCCGCTTCTAATCTCAAACGACTCAACACCACATTATGCAAAGACTCTGCCAAGTTGCGTCTGGCCTGAAAACGATTGGTTCTGGCCGTTAAGACTTCAAGCAGGTTCTTTAATCCTACTTTATAACCTTCTTCAGCGGCTTCTAAAAAGGCATCATTTGAAATCACGGCTGCACGGTTGGCTTCAACCAATTCCATGCCCCGCAACACATTTCGCGCCTGAATCCGGGCATTAATCCGCGCAGTCTCTTTGGCATCTCTGAGTCCAGCAGTGGCTGCTTTATAATTGGAACGGGCTTCCGCCACGCGTGCGCTGGTTCCACCACCGGAATAAAGTGGCACCGAGGCATAGATGCCCACAGACAAATTGTTTCGATCATCATACTGACCGGGGAACAACGCATTAAAATCGGTATAAGCCAAATTTGAATATTGCGCCTTAAAATCAACGCTGACCCAATGACCCGCTTTTTGTGTTTCCACTTCTTTGGCCGCAATATTGGCCATCTCCGCGACCTGTAACACCTGAAGATTATGATCTAATGCCATCTGTTCCCATTTTGACAAATCTAAGGATTGATCCGGTAAATTGACATTCAAACGAATCGTTTTCAACGCCTCAACCGAACGCCCAGTTAATTTCACCAATTCCTCAAAAGCCACATCTAAATTATTTTGTGCCAGAATCAGCTGAGACTTTGACAGATCATAGGTGGATTTAGCCTGCAAGACATCTGTCTTACTCGCCAAGCCCACTTCAGCAGAGGCATTGGCTCTTTCCCATTGGGTTTTATCGGCTTCGGTTTTCGCCTGAGCCAAGCCCATGTCCTCTTGCGCCAACAACACTTTGAAGTAAGCATCCGCCACTCGCACAATCATATCCTGTTCCGCCAGTTTTAAATCATACTGGGCTTTTTTCAATTGGAACTCGGCTTGATCGTAACGCGTCCAATTATCGCGACGGTAAAGCGACTGCGTTAACTCAATTGCAAGCGTTCGTGACGTTACCGATGCGGTTGAAACACTACTGTCATTTTGCACATAATTCGCTGAGGCATTAATTTGTGGCATAAGCGGAGAACGGGCAATCTGCTTGGCCTGTTGACTGGCTTCATAGGTCGCACGCGCCTGAGCCAATTTCGCATCATGCGCGGCGGCCATCTCAAAAATATCGGTTAAACCCGGTGCTGCCCAAGCAGTAGGAGTGACAAGCGCCATTGCCAATGCTAAAGGCGATAGTTTGAGTCGAATACGACGGGTTAACGCAGTTAACGCTGAGGGATTAAATTTCTTTTTCATCAGGACTCCATTGGCAATAAGGGGTTTGGCTAAGGCTAATATTATAATATCGAGGAATTTCAGTGACTTCATGCGTCACCCAATCTGGCAAAACCAATCGTTCATCTTCTGAACCCAGTTCGACTTCTGCCACCAACAAGCCTTTATTATCCCCTAAAAACTCATCAATTTCCCAAATATGTGACGCCAATGTAACATAATGACGAATTTTTTCAATCACAGGCCCCACACTGAGCGTGTCTAACATCTTTTTCGCGTCATCCAAATCAATCGGATATTCGTACTCATCCCGACTCAAACCAATTTCCAAGCTCTTAATATTGATATTGGCCTGATCCCCTTCAATGCGAATTCTTACCGAACTTTTACTGCCCGCCTGGTGAATATCATTTAAATAGCCCTGAGCAAAATGCACGTTTTTATGCGCCAGCGCTCGCCAAGCGTCGCCTTTAATTAAAAATTTTCGTTCAATCTCTCTTGCCATAGCACTCAGTCAGATACGTTAGAAATTTTGTCGGTCGGATAGACATTCGTCGATAAATAGCGATCTCCGCGATCACACACAATCGTAACAATCGTTGCATTCTCGATTTCACTCGCCAACTGCAATGCCACCGCCATCGCACCGCCAGACGATACCCCAGCAAAAATACCTTCTTGAGCCGCCATGGCGCGCATAGTGGTTTCGGCTGGTTGCTGAGACACATCGATCACACGGTCAACGCGCTTGGGATCATAAATTTTCGGCAAATAGGCTTCCGGCCAACGACGAATCCCCGGAATCGAAGCCCCATCCTGTGGCTGAACGCCGACAATTTCAATGTCTGGGTTTTGTTCTTTCAGATACATGGACGTGCCCATAATGGTTCCCGTGGTGCCCATTGCACTGACAAAATGAGTAATGCCGGCTGAGGTCGCCTGCCAAATTTCTGGCCCAGTGGTTTTATAATGCGCCAACGGATTATCGGGATTGGCAAATTGATCCAACACGGTCCCTTCCCCCTTGGACGCCATGGATTGCGCTAAATCTCTCGCCCCTTCCATGCCGGATTCTTTGGAGACCAATAACAATTCAGCGCCATAAGCCGCCATCGCTGCCTTACGCTCCATCGACATATTATCGGGCATAATCAACTTCATTCGATAGCCCATCATCGCAGCCGCCATGGCCAAAGCAATGCCGGTATTGCCACTGGTGGCTTCAATTAAGGTATCACCCGGTTGAATTTCACCGCGATTTTGTGCCTGCAAAATCATATTCACCGCAGGCCGATCCTTAACAGATCCAGCCGGGTTATTGCCTTCCAATTTGGCCAACACCACACTATTGGTGTCGGCATTCACTAAGCGTTGTATGCGAACCAAAGGGGTATTGCCCACGGTATCCATTAACGTTAAATAGCTGTTTTTCATTTTCTCTCCAAGGCTTCCTTATTGCATTGCCCAAAACAACCCTAGCGCAATCAAAGCGGGGGTTAATAACACCACAGCCACATTCAATGCCAGTAAACTCGGCGTTTGTTGCAGCTCATTATAATGGTTTTTCACGCCTACTTGTAACGGCCATGCCAGTATCAGCGTT
>CBFHUY010000025.1:0-16615 GCA_965658885.1 Hydrogenovibrio sp. | reverse complement strand
CGTGATGAGAGAAAGAGATGATATGACTTTCCCGTATGTTGAATATCAACGGCGTATCAGCGAGCTAAGAACGCGGATGGCCGAACGATTATTAGATGCGGTGATTATTTCTGATGCCGAAAATATTTTGTATCTGACGGATTATCAGACAACGGGTTATTCGTTTTTTCAAGCACTTGTAGTGCCTCTGGAAGGTGAGCCTTTTATGGTGACTCGTAAGCTGGAAGAGTCGAATGTAATTCACCGAACCTGGGTTGAGGTAACGCGTCCCTATCCGGATACGGGGGATGCCATTCAGATGCTGATTAGTTCATTGATTGAGTTTGGTTTGGCTGGAAAGACCATTGGTTATGAACGAAATTCTTATTATTTTAATGCTTATCATCAAGACGTGTTCCGCACCTCGTTTGTTCGCAGTCGATTAATGGATTGCTTTGGTATTGTTGAACAAAGTCGTGTTTGTAAATCGGATTATGAATTGGAGGCGATGAAAAAAGCGGCTTTTGCAACCAAAGCCGGTATGAAAGCAGGCCTAGATGCGGTGCAAGCGGGCGTCACAGAAAATGAAATTGGCGGAGCCATTAGTCAGGCGATGTTTTCAGCGGGCGGTGAAATTCCAGCAGTGATGCCTTATGTTACCTCAGGGCCAAGAACAATGATTGGTCATGCTTCTTGGGAAGGGCGTGTTGTCCAACCCGGAGAGCACGTCTTTATTGAGATCGCTGGTTGTTATCGAAAATACCATACAGCGATGATGCGTACCGCGATTTGTGGTGACCTGTCAGAGAGTATGTTTCAAGCTCAAGAAGTTATGAAAAAGGCACTGAAGGCCTTGCGTTATGAATTAAGACCCGGCGTGACGGTTTCTGATGTGGATCGAATGGTCCGAGATATTTTGCATGAAAATAAAGTGGGTGCGCGGTTGATTACCCGTTCTGGCTATTCAATTGGTATTGCGTTCCCACCCTCTTGGGATGAAGGCTATATACTGAGCTTAAACCAGGGACAATCGGATATTCTCCGGCCAGGAATGACATTTCATATTATCCCTTGGCTATGGGGTGTGGATGGCGATAAGACCTGTGGTATTTCAGATACCTTTTATATTACCGAAGATGGCTGTGGTTCCTTCTTTGAAGACTTTGAACAAGATTTTGTGATTAAACCTGACAAAACCGATAATCAGGGAAACTCAGTGACGTCAATTGCAAAAACCAAAGCTACCCGTGAAAAAACCAAAAAAGAGACGGTCTAACGGCTATTAAACGCATGAGGAGATGTTATGTTAATTGCAACCAATCCCTATAACGGTGAAGAAATTCACCGTTATCCACCTTTCGATGAATCGCAATTATCGGCAGCGATTGACCGTTCAATAACGGCTTTTGATCAATGGAAACTGACCGAATTTGATACCCGTTCTCAATTATTAAAAGGGGTCGCAAAGCGGATGCGCGATGATAAAGCACATCTTGCTCAATTAATGACTGTTGAAATGGGTAAACCCATTACCGAATCTTATGGTGAAGTTGAAAAAGCAGCTTGGTGTGCTGACCATTATGCCGAGCATGGCGCGGAGTATTTGCAGTCGATTCAACTACCGTCGGATGCGACCAACAGTTATGTGCAACATTTGCCACTCGGTACTATCTTGGGCATATTGCCTTGGAATGCGCCTTTTTGGCTGGCATTTCGTTTTTGTGCCCCCGCGATTATGGCTGGTAATACCTGTCTAATGAAGCATGACGAACATGTGCCTGCTTGTGCCGAAGCGATTGCAGAACTCTTTACTCAGGAATGTGAATCCCAAGGGTTGCCGCAAGGCATTATGCAGAATTTACCGATTCACCGAGAACAAGTTGAACAGGTCATCAGGCATTCTGCTGTCAAAGCGGTTTCTTTGACGGGTTCCAGCCGTGCGGGCAGTCAGGTAGCTTCTTTGGCGGCGTCGTTGATTAAACCGGCGGTTATGGAACTCGGTGGTTCCGATCCCAGTATCGTGCTTGCCGATGCGGATATTGATAAAGCCGTTGAAGTCTTAGCCTTGTCTCGAATTATTAATGCGGGTCAGTCCTGTATAGCGGCCAAACGCTTAATTGTGGAAGAAGCGGTTTATGACGAGTTTGTCGAGAAACTCCATAAGCGATTGGCGGCGTTAAAGATGGGCAACCCATCTGAACCGGAAACGCAGGTCGGTCCTATTGCGCGCCCTGATTTAAGAGAGGCCTTGCATCGGCAGGTGCAAATGACGATTGAGCAGGGTGGAAAGTGTCTATTGGGTGGTGAAATGCCTGAAGGTCCTGGTTATTTTTATCCAGTGACATTATTGGTCGATGTGACGAATGACATGCAGGCCTCTTGTGAAGAAACCTTTGGCCCTATTGCGGTGGTGATGAAAGCGGCATCTGAAAGTGAGGCGCTGCAAATTGCCAATGATACGCCTTATGGTTTGGCGGCGTCTATTTGGACAGCGGATACCGAAAAAGCCATTAAACTGGCCTCAACGATTGAAGCGGGTCAGGTCGCTATTAATGGTATCGTCAAAACAGACCCAAGATTACCAAGTGGCGGGATTAAACAGTCAGGCTATGGTCGAGAGTTGGGGCCGCACGGCATTATGGAGTTCGTTAATATCCAACAGATCTGGGTGGGCCCAAAAGTCGACTAAGGTTTTGAATGTTTTTCTGAATCGACTAAATAAAGACCGTTCTGATTGAGCGGTCGTTGCTTATGTTGTTCGCGCGATTTTGAACTAAAATTCACGAATGGTTGAGGTGACCACACCCCAGATAGTGATGTCGGTTTCTTCTTTAATTTCAATTGGCGGGTAATCATCGTTTTCGGGCAGTAACCAATTCGCTGTTGGCGTCATCGAAAGACGTTTAACGGTTAGTTCGCCATCAATCGCGGCAATCACAATCTTGCCGCTCACCGGTTTAATGCTTTTATCGACCAGCAATAAGTCGCCGTCTAAAATACCGGCATTTTTCATAGAGTCGCCTTCCACGCGCAAAATAAACGTGGTTTCTGGGTGATGAATCAACCGCTCATTTAAGTTCAAACGCGCTTCAATATAATCATCGGCTGGGCTGGGAAATCCAGCGACGACCTTGTGGCCATAGAGCGGAATATCGGCATGAGAGGGGGCTTTGGTGGTGTCTGGTAGAAACAAGGTGATGGATGTGTTGTGATGTGTTTTGAGTGCGGTTTCTGTTGCGTGCTGTGTGGGTTGGTTTGCCAGCCAATCTTTAATCACCGATACCTTAGATGCGGGCACACGCATTACTTGGGTGGGTTCTCCATAAAGACCACTGCCTTTTTTTCTACCAGCGCCTTTTCGTGAGCCGCCGTGACTGAGTTTAACGTTTTTTAAAGGGGGCTTCTGGGTCATGTTACATCTCGTCTGACAGTGTTAAATGGTATGATACTGCAATTATTGTAACAGTTTTCAAGTGAGGTTTGAATGTCTCAAGGTTCCCACCTTTTTGCATTGGTTGATGGCAATTCGTTTTATGCCTCCTGTGAAATTGCTTTTCAACCTAAACTGGCGAAACGTCCAGTGGTGGTATTGTCGAATAATGATGGTTGTATTGTTGCTGCCAATGCAGTCGCCAAGTCCTTGGGTGAGCAGTGGATGCAGCAGCGTGGTTCATTGGGTTCTGGCGGTTATCGTTCGGCGGTGCCGACCAATATGATGTTTCAACCGTATTTTAAAATTAAACCGTTATTAGATCGTTATCAGGCTGCGGTCTTTAGCTCAAACTATGAACTTTATGCCGATATGTCGAGTCGTATGCACCGTCTTGTCGGGCGTTTTGCACCTCGCCAAGAAATCTATTCGATTGATGAAAGTTTCTTAGACTTGTCCGGTTTGTCGCATTTGGATTTAACGCAATATGGGTTGCAAATTAAACAGACGGTGCAACAGGGCATTGGCATTCCGGTCGCAGTCGGTATTGCTCAGACCAAGACCTTAGCAAAACTGGCCAATCATCTAGCGAAAAAGCAACTGAGCCAGCAAGGGGTTTTCGATTTAACGCAGTTTAAAGATGAGACGTTAAACGCACTTTTGGCACAAGTGGGCGTTGAAAAGATTTGGGGCATTGGTCGACAGTTGGCCAAGCAGTTACAGCAGGATCATATTCAGACGGTGCGCGATTTAAAAATGGCCAATGCGAAACGCATTCGTCAGCGTTATGGTGTGGTGGTGGAGCGCACCTTAAGAGAATTGAATGGTGAGTCGTGTTTAGCCTTGGAGTCGGTGCGAGCCAATAAGCAGCAAATTATTTGTTCTCGGTCTTTTGGGATCGCTGTACAGCGTTATCAAGAGATGGCGTCAGCCGTGGTGAATTATGCTTGCCGAGCGGCAGAAAAGTTGCGTCAACAGCAATCGGTGTGTAATTTTGTCACGGTTTGGGTAACCACCAATCCATTCGATGACAAACGTCCGGTGTATCGTAATCAGCAAACCATCGGCTTGATTTATCCATCCGATAACAGTAGCTTGTTGACGAAACTGGTGAAGCGGGCGTTAAAGCAAATTTGGGTGCCAGGCTTGAGCTACCAAAAAGCGGGGGTTATTTTGTCGGAAATTGCCGCTAAAGGTGCTTTGCAAGAGGACATTTTTGCGCCGAATCCAACCTATTCCGGCAACCCTAAACAAGCTAAGTTAATGGCACTGATGGATCAATTGAATTTAACCTCTGGTAAAAACACACTGTTTTTAGCAGCCGCAGGCATACCCGATAAACAAGGCTGGCACATGAAACGGGATTTAATGTCGCCGCGTTATACCACTTGTTGGGATGAATTATTGACGGTACGGTGATTCGTTAAAGGTCAAAAGCGGTTAAAAATAACCAGGCCTGGGCATTTTTAACGCCGATTCGGAATTAAATGACTGATCCTGAGTTGAACGGAAGTACGGCCATGAAAGGTATTCAAACTGGGTTCATAAACGGCAATAATCGTATCATGAGGTTTGACGTTCAATTCAGTTTTAGTATCGGGTCGGGCATTAAATTGAATGGCGGAAAGCCGACGGCGATCTTCCGTCAACAGCTTCAAGGATAGATGGGTTTGCGTTTGCCCCACCAATCGCATGTCTAAGATTTTAAAGTGTCCATAAAAAACAGGTTTGGGCCATTCTCTGCCGTAAGGTTCCAAACTGTTGAGTTGTTGAATCAACTCGGGCGTTAGGTCCTGACCCGCTAATTGGCCATCGGTTTCAATTTGTGGTTGAGGAACTTGGCCTTGCAATTGTTCGGTAATGGCTGTTTCAAATAGCTCGGAAAAATCTTCAAATCTATCAAGCGGGATCATACAGCCCGCCGCACCTTTGTGACCGCCCATTGACCGGAACAGCGCATTATCTTGATCCGACATCCATTGAAAAGCTTCACGTAAATCAATATTGGAAACAATACCGCGCGCACTACCAGCCAACAAGCCACCTTCCAGTTCGGTCATGGCAATGGTTGGCCGACTATAGTGTTCACCAATACGAGAGGCAATAATGCCTTGAATCCCCGCATTGCCGGTCATTTTGATGCAAAGGGTGTATTTTTGATCATGAAAAATGGATTCGGCATAGGCTTGCGCTTGTTCTAACATGGCCTGTTGTTGCTCACGTCGGTTGAGGTTGTCTTTTTCTAATTGATCTAAATGATGCTGTGCTTCATGGAAGTCACTGGCATTTAAAAAATGAAAGGCTGAGTTGACATCACTGACACGGCTAGCGGCGTTGATGCGGGTTGCCACTTGAAAAGCCAGATAGTCGGCAGTAACCGGTTGGCCTTGGTTGTTATTGAGCTGATTCATCGCTTGCCAAGCAGGATGTTTGCGTTGATTAATAATGGCCAGGCCTGCTTGAACAATGGCGCGGTTATTGACGCTTTTTAAACTAACGCTATCGGCCACCGTACCCAAAGCAATATTTTGTGCCAATTCTTTTAAAGAAGGGGTGTCCGCTGGAATCGCTTTGCGCTCAATCAGTTCCGTGCGAGTTTGGCTCATGACCAAGAAAATAACAAAACAACCAGCGACGGTTTTATCATACTCACAGCCAGCTTGTTGTGGGTTCACCGTGCAAGCCGCACTTTTGGGTGGCCCTTCCACTGCCATTTGGTGATGGTCTGTGACACAGACTTTAATGCCGTGCTCAGCCAGCTGTGCAATTCTGGGCTCATCACTGGAGCCTTGGTCAGCGGAAATCACCAGATCAATAGGATCTGTCAGCGTCAATATTCGCTGTACCATTTCATCGGTAATGCCATAGCCTTCTTTACGTTCGCCAATTAAATGTTCAATGCGCTCGGGCGCAACGCCAAAATAATTGACTAATGCCTGCGTTGCCACCCAGGCTGAGGTGACCCCATCGGTATCATAATCGGTTGCTAAAATGATTTTGCCGTTGGATTGAACGGCATCCGCAATGAGCTTTGCAGCCTGTTTGGCGTTTTTGAGCTCGCTTGGTGGCTGGATATATTGCAGTTTTGGGAAGACGATTTTTTGTATTTCATCGGCCATGTTATCATGGGCTAAGTCTTCAGCATGGATACGACTGGCAACTAAATTTGCTTGTAAAGGCGTCAACCCCAGTGAAAGGGCAGCTTGATAGACCTTTTTGCAGGCGGGTCTTTCAGTGATGAGGCTCGATGAATCGGAATTTAACATAAGGTGAATTTTATCATGATTCTCTATTTACATGGATTTTTAAGCTCTGGAAATAGTTTTAAAGGTCAATGGATGAAAGCGGAATTTGCCGCTTTGGGTATCGACGTGTTAACGCCAACCTATCCGATTAGCGATCCTGAACAAACGGCAGCAGCCATTGATGCTGAAATTCATGCCGCAGGCCTGGTTAAAAAAAAGGCTGCTCCCTGGTGTATTATGGGATCTTCAATGGGCGGTTTTTGGGGACACTATTTTGCCCAAAAATATCGAGTGCCATTGGTGATGATTAATCCCGCCTTAAATCCAACGGACACCTTGTCCCCTTATCTGGGAACCCATGCCAACCCGGCAACAGCAGAAGTTTTTCAATTGACGCATGACTATTTAAAATCGCTCAAACAATACGCTTGCCAACCCGATGAATCACTGAAAACGTTGGTTTTGCTGGATGAGGGCGATGAAGTGATTCCTTATCAGTCAGCGAAACTTGCATTTGAGAAGATTGCGACAGTGAAGGTGTTTAAAGGCGGAGATCATGCCTTCCAACACTTGGAAGATGCCAGGGGGGAGATTGAACAGTTTGTGCGGCAAGCAGGGATTACCCAATAAAATTTGGCGAAATAAACCCTAAGCCATAATATCAATTAAAGAACCAATCATATCATCATGGGCTTTAACGGCCTTGGCTGAGGCTTCCACTTGAAGCGTTTGTTTGGGCAGTTCTAACAGCGCTTGGGTCTTATCTGTTTGATTGGGGTTTGCCAATTGTTGGCTGGCGGCATCTAAGCGGTTAAATCCTTCTTGTATCCCTTTATAGCCATTAATGGCTGCTGAATTGGATATTTGCATAACTGACCTGCTTTAATTTGTGTTTAACCGATAAAGCTTCATCTACTGAAGCGAGACCAAATAAGGATTGCGTTGATTGACGGTGTATTGCACATAAATATTACCAAACGCATCATTCCCTTCTCGATCAATTTTAACCGTTATTTTATCATCTTGCCAAATATAAGCCGCATAATTTGGGCTGCCACTTTGTCCTTTGGTTTGGATATGGGTAGGTTCGCCAATTTGTTGTTGGATGTCTTTGGCAATGTCCTGAGTGGTCAGTGCGGTTTTAGATTCGCTAAAGCGATAGGAAATAGGGCGATAGAGTTGGTAGATCGAGGTGATTTTACCGGCATTGTCGTAAAAAAACTCAAGATAGTAGCTTTCGGTTGCGCGAGTGACTGCGAAAAATTTATCAACATTACGCTTCCTGACCGAAAAGGCAGCCTGCTTAAAACCGCCGATATTCCATAAGTGACGACGAACGCTATTCAAACTATGTTTAAGCGGGTTAATACCCATGATCGTCACCTGATCGATCGGTTTTGGCTCGTTGGCTTGAGTGGGCGCGATAAGGCTCCATGAAATGAACAGCCATAACAAGTGGCGATAGCGAGATTTTGTTGAAGACGTCATAATCGAGATTCAGTGGTTGTTAGCATATTTAAGTTAACGTCGCATCAAGCCAAATCTTGAGTTGTTTTTCATTCAGAGGTTCCATGGGGTGAATCGTCAAAACTGCGTCTGAGGGGGTGGGTTCTTCAAAGTGTTGGCATTGCATTTCCATGACCTCTGAGGTGGCATCCGATGGATCTTGATCGATCTGTTGACGGCGTTTCAGATTGTCTTTTATTTGCGATAAATGATTAAAAGGGTAAATGGAAAATAATTTGAATTCACTTTTGGTTTGTACTGCAAGTTCCTGAAAAGGAAATTGATTTGATTTTTTAAGAAAGGTTGCGTCCACAATCACACTATAGCCAATCGATAATAGTTTTTCAGCGAGCACCAATAGTTGTTGGTAGGTTTTTTGGCTCATTTCTACAGAATAAAGTTGGCGTTTTTCGGCATTATCAACACGGTGTAACGGGTCGATACCAAACAATCGTTTTCGTTCAATGTCTGAACTAATAATAATCGCATCTTCATAGCGCAATAATTGCTGTGCATATTGGCTCTTTCCCGATCCGGAAACCCCTTGCATAAGAATGAGTTTGGGTGGCGTCACTTGGTATGCAGTTGCTTCTGCCTGCTGAATATAATGACGCGCTAGTGCTAGCA
The DNA here is from genome assembly GCA_965658885.1 of Hydrogenovibrio sp. GTDB lineage: Bacteria > Pseudomonadota > Gammaproteobacteria > Thiomicrospirales > Thiomicrospiraceae > Hydrogenovibrio. Next base: position 7,828 of record CBFHUY010000025.1, on the reverse strand, counting down.
TGTGGGCGGCTTGCTCAGGGTGCGCCTCCAATTGGTGAGCGCGAAGCGCACTGATTTTGGCACGTACCATTGCACGGTAAACTTGATAAAACACCATACACGTCAAGCCGTCATAGTCTCCGGTTGTGGCAAGATACTGATTTAGCAGCTGTCTTTTTAACAACTGTTGTTGGCGGTTCTCTAGGTCGACTAATAAGAAAGCCAAATCATTGATCACATCGATCCAACGGAACTGTTCGTTGAATTCAATCCCATCAAAAAGGGTGGGGATGCCATCAAGCAGGGCAATATTGTCGAGGTGCATATCACCATGGCAGGCCTTGACGAACCCAGTTTGACGACGACGCTCTAAAAATGAAGCCAGTGTCTTTTGGGTATAAACCGTCCAGTCGGCTAGTTGATTCAACCGATACTGGTCGTCAGGATGATTGAATGTTTTTAATAGGGTCGGAAAGTTGTCCATCATCGGATGCAGCAGATTGTCCGCATGCCCCCAAGGTAACGTTTGATCCTCATTTTGAAGAATGGTCTGGGCATTTTGATGAAAATGCGCAATATCGGTGGCAAGACGATGTATTTGTTCACTGGATAGGGTTTCATGTTCGAGAATGCGACCCAATACGGCATTGGGGTCAAATTGAACCATTTGATTGACATAATCGATGGGTTCGCCAACTGGGTTGAAGCTAAAATGTTCGCCGTCAAAATACAAGGGCAGGGTTTGAAGGTAGAGATTTGGCGCAGTTCTTTGGTTCAGGGTGATTTCAAGTTCACAATAGCGCTTGCGAAGAGCCAAGGTGCTGAAATCTAAAAAGCCAAAATCAACGGGTTTTTTGAGTTTATAGGCAAAGCGCCCTGTTAAAAAAATAACAGAAATGTGCGTTTCGATGGTGGTGATGACTTCAACTGGATGCGGATAGGTTTCAGGAGAAGTTAATCCATCAATGAGCTTGGATAAGTTCACAAAAAGGATGGTTACCTTTTGTTGGTTAGGAAATCGTTACGCGTCAGCACTCAGGTTAGAAGGTGTTTTGGGTTAAGCGCTTAATGAGATAAGCGCTAAATAAAGAAGGTTAAAACATCAACTAAGCTAGGGGATTAAACAATACCCTGTTTTTCACGAATTTCTTGCTTGGTTTTCATTTCAACCGTCATGGTCGCCGTTGGGCGAGCTTCCATGCGCGCTAGACCGATTTCATCGCCGCTGATTTTGCAATAACCATAATCCCCAGATTCAATGTCACGCAAAGACTGATCGATTTTTGAAATGAGCTTACGTTCACGGTCACGTGTACGCAACTCTAAGGCAAATTCTTCTTCTTGAGACGCTCGGTCATTTGGATCGGCGGGTGTTGAAGAGTCGGTTCTTAAATGTTTAACGGTGTTTTCAGCTTCCCAATAAAGCTGTTTTTTCCATGCGAGTAATTTTTCTTTGAAATGCTCCAACATTTCACGGCTCATATATTCTTCGCCGGGTTTCATCTCATATTTTGGATAGTTTTCAATAAAATCGGTTGAGTCTTCCATAAGTAACCTTCATTAATGTTTTTATATCAAGCTTGTAAAATAAAGCTCAGGCTCTTGTTGCATAGTGATGATGCCCCGAGAGTTTGGGTAAATTTCATCAAGACACAGGATGAACTTGTTTGAAATTAACTGCGTTTTATACCAAGTTTTAAAAAGCCTGACAACCTAATTTTTTTTATAAGTTTTTGTTGACTTAACTTGCTTTTTAACACTAATCCGCTTTAATACCCTAAATCAATTTGTATAGAGAGAGAAAGAAATGGCGAAACTTGAAGCGCTTTTATTTGATGTAGATGGAACCTTATCGGATACGGAACGAGATGGGCATAGGGTCGCCTTTAATATGGCCTTTGAAGCCGCGGGATTGGACTGGCACTGGGATGAAGCCCTGTATGGTGATTTATTGGCCGTGACGGGTGGTAAAGAGCGAATTAAATTGTATTGCAATCAATTTAACACCGATTTTAAGCAACCACAGGATATGGATGGCTTTGTTAAAGAACTGCATGCGTCAAAAACGGCGTTTTATACACAGTTATTAAGCGAGGGACAGATCCCTTTGCGTCCTGGGGTCGAACGGCTATTTCATGAAGCAAAATCAGCGGGCGTCCGTATGGCGGTGGTGACCACCACCACGCCTGAAAATGTAACGGCTCTATTGACACATACCTTGGGTCCGGACAGTGAAGCTTGGTTTGAAGTGATTGCTGCGGGCGACATTGTGCCAGCGAAAAAACCGGCTCCAGATATCTATGAATGGGCTTTGCAAGAAATGCGCTTATCGCCTGAACAAACGATTGCCTTTGAAGATTCTGCGAATGGTATTCTATCTTCAACCGGTGCGGATGTCCGTACGATTATTACGGTAAACGAATACACGAAAGAGGATGATTTTTCGAAAGCGGCGCTCGTGTTGGATCATCTTGGTGAACCGGAATTGCCGTTTACCGTTTTATCTGGCAATGCCTATGGACATCACTATATGGACTTAGATTTGGTTCATAAAATTGCACGCGGTGAATAAACCTTAAAGCATTGTTAAAAGGGTTACGCCAAAAGCGGCATCAATTTGTTGTGCTGTCGTTACCGGTGCCATTAGGTGCCTTTGGCGTAATTGCATCCAAACCCAATTTTTCGTCCCGCCTCCACAACTGTAGATTTGGCGAATTTTGGGAGCGCCCAATTCAGCGAGCCGTTCAAAACACTGCGCCTCAATCGCAACCAGTCCTTCAATAATGGCCTGACAAAACAGGGCATCGTCAACCGGACGCGGTCTTAGGCGAGGTTGTAGCTGGGCATCGGCGATAGGAAACCGCTCTCCAGGTCTTATCAACGGGTAATAATCTAATCCGGTGGTTTGGGTGATGTCGATTTCAGCTAATCGTTTTTTCAAGGTGTCTAGAGAAAAGTAATGGCGTAAAACCGCTCCACCACTATTCGATGCGCCGCCCACCAACCATTTTGATTTCAGTTTATGGCTGTAAATGCCATATTCCCCCGCAAAAATCGGTTTGTCCGTTAGTACTTTAATGGCGAGCGTTGACCCTAAAGAAACGACGGCATCGCCAATTTGATTAGCACCGGCTGCGAGAAAAGCGGCAATACTGTCGGTGGTTCCGGTGAGTACCGTCATTTGCGGATTAAACCCATAAATTTTGGCCAGGCCTGGTCGAATTTGACCGATTTCGGTGCCCGGCGGCACGACTTTCGGCAGCGCGGTTTTAATTAAGGGTTTGAGCCAATCAGGCCATTGTTGCTGTACACTATCATAGCCCAGTTTAAGGGCATTGTTTTCATCGGTAATGCCTAACTGTCCCGTTAAAAAGTGGTTAATAAAATCAATTTGATGACAAATATGGCGATCAGCTGGTGACGCATCCTGTGCTGCCGATAAAGTGGATTCCAGCAACATCACTTTACTCAGTGTGCTTGAGGCACCTTTTGCGCCGGTTTGCTGGGGTGCCTGTTCGGCAATCCGTTTTGCCTCGGCGGTTGCGCTTTGGTCATCATACATTAGGGCTTGCGTCAGCGGGGTGCCATTGCCATCACAGAGCAGTACCGTTGAAGAGGTGGCATCGACAATACATTGGTCAATATGGCGGCAGTCTGGGAAGTCGGAGAGCTTTTGCAATAACGCTTTTAAGGCGTTCGTCCAAAGTGTGGGGGACTGTTCACTGTGAACGCCCTCTCTTTCAGGGAAGGGTAATGCAACCTCGGCGCTGAAGCGTAATTTAGGTTCCGATGAACCCAATTCAACAACCGCACCACGAATACCGGAAGTACCGACATCAATGCCCAGTACGGTACGATTTTTTTTATGATGGTGCTTTAGGCTGGTGGAAGTCATTCAATTCGCTCTGTTTGTGGGTTAGATCAGAAGGGGTGACAAAAAACAACTGCGATAAATGAGTCAGGCTGCTTTTCATTAGCCTCGATTTAAAGTAAAATTTTCAGTTTTAGGGCGACCTCAATTGTACGCCATTCGCAAATCGTAAACCACACCCTAAAAACAATCAATGTGGTCGTAATGAAGAACCCTCTTACTAATTTTAAGGATGATGCAAGATGAATGAATTGCAACAAGTATTATTAATTTTTGCAATGATTGTCATAGTTGGGTTGTATCTCTTAAACAAAGCCAAGTCAAAAAAGCATCCAGCGGATACCGCTCAATCGCAAACAACTGCTCAGTCGAAGGGCGACAGTTCACATGAACTCAATGACTTGGGCGAAGCACATCTTCCACTATCGGAAAAAACCCAACATCGTTTACATCTCGATGAAGATTCAGAACTAGAAGAAACGGTTCCCGATGCGCAATTAGGATTGTCCTTTGGGCAAGAGTTTGAGGTTCATAAATCGGCGAAGCCACAGGCGGAAACCCAGCAAGAAACCTCGGTAGAAGACCGTAGAAAACCACAAGAGATTCAGATTGAATCCATTGAGGAAGAAGTGGATGAGTCAAATGCTACTGAAGCCGTTCCAGAGCAAGCTGCCCAAAAAGAAACCGTTGCGGTTCAACCAACAGCCGACACTAAGGATCAGCCAGAAGAAAAGATTTTTGCGTTGATTATTATGGGCTCAGAAGACTTTGTATGGCCTAAAGTGAATCAAACCTTGCAAGGCGTTGGGTTATTGCCCTCGGATTCCGGCATTTTTGTAAAAAACGATACGATGGGGCAAGAACTTATTCGGGTGGCAAACTTATTAGAACCCGGTACCTTCCCACTTGAAGAGCCGGTGAACAGCGACCATAAGATTGCAGGACTGGTCTTAATCTTAACCTTACCAACCAGTGTCTCCGCCACCAGCGTGATGCGAGAAATGATTTTGATGGCGCGTAAAATTTCCCAACGTTTAAATGGACGTTTATATGATGTTGAACGCCATTTAATCAAAGAGTCTGACCTGCAAGCCATGCGCGATTCCGCAGCACAGTATGACACCGCTGCACAATAATCTATGACCACACAGCAACACTATTTAGACCTTGTTGATCAGTTAAATCAGTATAGCTACCAATATTACGTTTTAGACGACCCCACCATTAGTGATGCGCAATACGATCAGCTTTATCAACAGTTGATTGATCTGGAAGCCCAACACCCAGACTGGGTCACTAACAGTTCTCCTTCACAGCGAGTTGGTGATCAGCCTTTATCCGAGTTTCAAACCGTTCGCCATGCGGTGCCGATGTTTTCGCTCGATAATGCCTTTAGCGATGACGCCTTAACGAACTTTGTTCATCGAATTGTTGAAAAGCAAACCGATTTGGCGGAAGCGGTGGCGCAGTTAAGCTTTTCGGCTGAGCCGAAAATGGATGGTCTGGCGATTAATTTGCGCTATCAAAATGGGGAGCTAATCCAAGCGACCACACGTGGCGATGGTCAGGTAGGCGAGGACGTTACCCATAATATTCGACCCATTCATAGTATTCCGCTCAAGTTGTTTGGTCAAAATTGGCCCGAGATTGTTGAAGTGCGTGGTGAAGTGTTTATGACCAAGCACGCCTTTCAAAACCTGAACGAACAACAGAAAAAATTGGGCGCAAAAACCTTTGCCAACCCTCGAAATGCGGCTGCTGGCACTTTAAGACAATTGGACGCTAAAATCTCGGCGCAACGCCAACTCAGCTTCTTTATTTATGGTTGGGGTGAATTAAGTTCGGATTGGCCGATACCCGACACCTATGGTCAGATGATGCAGCAGTTTGTTGATTGGGGACTGCCAACCAATCCTTATGCTGAAACCGTACAGGGCGAAGCCGGTCTTTTAGACTATTACCACAAGATGGCGACCTTACGTGCAGACCTGCCTTATGAGATTGATGGCATTGTCTATAAAGTGAATGATATTGCATTACAACAACAGCTCGGCTTTACCGCCAGAGCACCCAGATGGGCCATTGCTCGGAAATTTCCTGCCGAAGAAGTTTGGACAAAACTGCTGGATATTGAAGTGCAAGTTGGCCGAACCGGAGCGATAACGCCAGTGGCGAGACTGGAACCGGTTTCAGTCGGTGGCGTGATGGTTGCCAATGCCACCTTACACAATCTGGATGAAGTTCGACGTAAAGATGTTCGCATTGGCGATCAGGTTATTGTTCGACGCGCAGGAGATGTGATACCCGAAGTGGTCGGGCCGGTATTGGCTCAAAGACCGGATGATGCTCGCCAGTTTGAAATGCCAAAAACTTGCCCAGAATGTGACTCGGAAGTGATTAAAGAACTCGATAAAGCCGTTTACCGTTGTACAGGGGGCTTGGTGTGTCCAGCACAGCGTAAGCGCGCCTTACATCATTTTGTGTCACGTAAAGCGATGGATATTCAGGGGTTGGGTGAAAAGTTGATTGATCAATTGGTTGATTTGGGTTGGGTTAAACACCCGGATGATTTCTATCATCTGGAGGCGGCACAACTGGCGACCATTGATCGAATGGGGCCTAAGTCTGCGCAAAAAGTGGTGGATGCGATTCAAGCCTCACTGGAAACCACCTTGGCGCGATTTGTTTATAGTTTGGGGATTCCCGAAGTCGGGGAAGTCACGGCGAAAAATCTCGCCCAACATTTTCAAACCTTACCAGCCATTCAATCCGCTTCCGAAGCCGATTTGGTCGCGGTGAATGATGTCGGCGAAGTGGTGGCACAGCATTTAGCGCATTTTTTTCAAGAGTCGCATAACCAAACGATTATCGACGGGCTCTTAGCCGCAGGCATTCACTGGCCCAAACCGGAAGCGGTTGTTGAAAACAGCGACAGTCCTTTTAATGGTAAGACGGTGGTGTTGACCGGAACCTTGTCTGAAATGACGCGTAACGAGGCAAAGCAACAGTTAGAATTAGCAGGCGCTAAGATGACTGGCAGTGTTTCCGCCAAAACGGATTTTGTCATCGCTGGCGAACAAGCCGGCTCTAAATTAACCAAAGCCAATGAGCTAGGGGTGACCGTTTTGAGTGAAGCAGAATGGTTAGCCATGATGCCGGAAACCGCTCAATAAGGGAAAGTCGTTTCCCGAATGATCGTGAGGCATAGCCTGATTTCTCAAAGGAATTTAGGGCTTACTTTTTATTTAACATTCAATGTATTGGAAAAATTATGGTTAGACCTCGCAATGTCAATAGAACAAAAGCCAAGCGCGAAATTCCGGATTGGGAGCAAGAGGAATTTGAAAGCCGCACGGATATTAAAAAGGCCGCCCAAGCGGTCACAGAAATGGGCGAAACCTTAGCGCAATATTCTCCAAGTCAATTGAAGAAATTTAACTTGCCCGATGAACTGCTCAATGCCATTTTATTATTGCAAGAAATGAAGAATGGGCCAGCTATCAAGCGGCAAAAAGGCTTTATTGGTAAATACCTGCGGAAAGATGAAGCTTTAATTGCAGACATAAAAGAACAACTGTTTGCTATGGAGCAAAAAGCCAAGCAACAAACCGTGCACTTTCACCGCTTGGAAAAGTGGCGTGATCGTTTGGTGAACGAAGGGGATGATGCCTTAAATGAGTTTATGGAACTGTATACTCATGCAGACCGGTCGCAACTCCGTCAGTGGATTCGCAATGCCCAGAAAGAAGCCGAACAAAACAAACCACCTAAAGCCTATCGTGCTATCTTTCAATACTTAAAAGGTCTGGAATGGTAACAACAGGCGCTTTTATAGGCTAAAAACAACAAGGCTTGGTTGTTTTTGATGCGAAAATGGGACGTTACTAATTGAGTTAAACACTAACTACTTAACGCCACGATCATGTACTTGTCGCGCGCAGTGCTGAGTTAGCCAAAGCCAACTGAATATCCGGCAAA
>CBFHUY010000024.1:0-16796 GCA_965658885.1 Hydrogenovibrio sp. | reverse complement strand
GGTTAAAGGCCTAACGAATAGGAGACTATTCGCATGCAAAAAGTCCTAATTCTTGAAGATAACCCGGAAGCCTTGTACTGGATAGAAAGGCGCTTTAAAAACGTCTTTCCCGATACGTCTATTGTGCCTGCCGTTACCATTCAGCAAGCCCAAAATAGTCTCTCACAACATACGTTTAATATGGCGCTTATTGATTTACAGCTCCCAGATGGCAGTGGCCTTGACGTGATTAAACAAATCAATCAAACCGATCCAACGCTGACTTGTATCGTTATCACCATTTACGACGATGATGCGCATTTATTTCCAGCACTACAAGCAGGTGCTGACGGTTATCTTTTAAAAGATATGCCAAGTGAACAATTTGAATCCCGCCTAAAACTGACCGCATCAGGTGAGCCGGCTCTGTCTCCCACTATTGCCCGAAAAATGATCAAACACTTTGAACAGAATCACCGTTCACAAACGTCACACAACTTAACCCATAGAGAGCAAGATGTGCTCACTTTCATTGCTAAAGGCTTAACCTCGCAGGAAGTTGCCGATTTAATCAGTATCAGCAACTATACCGTTAAGGAATACATCAAAAACATTTACCGAAAACTGAATATTTCTTCTCGTTCAGAAGCAACACTGGAAGCGCTTCGGCTCGGGCTCGTCCACCATGAAGGAGAGTGGCCTTGAAAAAAACACCGCAACAAATTTTAACCGTTTTATCGCTATTAGCACTATCCTTTGCGGTCATCTCTTTATATCTGGCTCTTCAAGCGCCGATGTTAGGGGTAGCGTTGTCGGCGACGGATAAGGGTTTAACCGTTACCCACATTGATGCAGACTCTCCCAACAAGGACACGGTTTCACTTAACCAAACATGGCGTGAAATGAATGGTATTCCGTTGACTGCTGATTTATTAATTGAAGAACCAGATCAATTAAATAATTGGTCAGCCTATCAAGCCTTTTTCCAAAATATGACACACCTCACAACTGCCGCCAATCAAAATCGTCTGTCTGTTGTTACGGACCAAGACCAAACCTTTTCTCTAAACGTCAGAGATCGTGGCTTAAGCGACTTGCCACTACTCTTCTGGTTCCAAGTCTGCATTGGTATCTGCGGTTTTCTCATTGCCACCAGTGTTTATGCTTTTCGTCCTCAAGACAGAGGAGCATTTTATTTTGCATTGGCGGGATTAGGCTTATTAACCTTCTCTCTAGCTGCGGCTGTTTATAGTACACGAGAGTTTATGATTGATGGTGACATCGCCCAGTGGTTATCCTACACCAACCAAATGGGAGCCATTTTCTTTACCGCTGCTTTGGTGGCTCTACTCGCAACTTACCCCAAAAAATTGGTCTACTCAAAATATATCACCATCGCAGCCTTTGTCAGTTGGTTGATTATCTGGGGTGGATTTGTATCGGCTGCCTTCAGCGATATTGCGACCGTTTATTTATTGACGCTCTTATTATTTGCCGCGAGCTTTATATTGGCCTATATCCAATGGCGGCAAACAGCGACACTCCCGGTACAGAGAGCCGCGTTAAAATGGTTTCTACTCTCCATCTACATCGGAACGGGGCTTTTTGCAGCCCTAATATTAATTCCAGTTGCCTTAGAAATCACCCCCCCAGCCAGCCAGGGATTAATGTTTATGGTGTTCCTTTTTATGTTTATTGGCATCGCGATGGGCATTACTCGTTATCGACTATTTGATCTAGATCGTTGGTGGTTTGCTGCTTGGAGCTGGTTCTTGGGTGGCCTCATGGTGATTGTTGTTGATCTATTGCTAGTCAGTTTAGTCGGACTCGAACAATCAACCTCTCTCGCCCTGTCTTTAGCGGTCATTGGCTGGGGTTACTTCCCGGTCAGGCAATGGTTATTTAACCGACTTCAAAAAGCCAAGCGAAACCAATACCAACAAGCAAGCCGCTTGATTGAACGTTTATTTTCAGCCGAATCACCGGATCAGTTAGGCCAATATTGGCGTAAATATATTGATGAAGAGTGGTCCCCTTTATCAATTCAGTTGAACGCAGGACAAATCCAAGCAACCACCATTAGCGATGATGCGCAATCTCTGAAAATCCCTTATTTTGATCAACAGCACCACCTTCTGCTTCAATATCCAAACAAGGGAAGTCGACTGTTCAACCATCACGATGTTGAATCCTTGACCTATTTATACGCTTTGGCCCAAAAAGCTTTACTAGGTTTACAGGTTCGCAACCAAGCCATTGAAGAAAAACGGCGCATCCTAGCCGACCTACACGATGATGTCGGCTCAAAACTATTATCCCTTTTACATCGTAGCGAAGACTCCGTTAACTACGATCTAGCCAGAAATGCTCTTCGAGATCTAAGAGAAGTCGTTTCTCAACCTGACCATGGCCTCTGGCTGTTATCAGATAAGCTTTCGGATTGGCGCTTAGAGTGCACTGACCGGCTAAAAGCCAGAGGCATCAAGCTTCATTGGCATCAATACGGCATTCACGACCACAATGTTTCTTACTCAAGTGCCAGCCATTTGGCCAGAATACTGCGAGAAGCCATTAACAACGTACTAAAACACTCCCAAGCATCGGAGGTTAACATTACAACTCAAATGACAGAACAGAATTTGCAGATGATCATACAAGACAATGGACAGGGTCAATCTCCCTCAACTTGGACAGCGGGAAGAGGCATCAGTAATATTCGGTTTCGGGTCGAAAAGCTCAATGGACAGGTTAGTTGGTCTGAAAACGAAGGCGGTGGCATCTTATTAAAGATCACCCTACCCACAGAATCGCTTTAAAACCACCAGGCCTGAGAATCTACTTTCTAAACGAAATAGGAATACAAAAATGCCTTTAGTGCTTGGTCGTTAACAATGCTGGTGACCTTGTCTGACGGACATTGAAATTCACTAAGTTAAAATTTAACAAAGCTTCATCTAACTGATTAGCTGTCTCAACAAATTGATCCATTAATTGATCTTTCTCTCGTATCGCCTCAACATTCACCCCATCAGAGACTTCTGCTTCCATCAAAGCTAAAACCTGATTGGCAATTTGGTGCTGCTTTAAGTGTCTGTCTTGCACAGCAACAAACTCCGGTTGTGATTCAATATTGGGTTGATTTCTTTGAATTTTAGACAAGGCTTCGCCCACACTGGTTTTTTCTGGGTGCCGAATGAGATCTAAATCAATTTCTACCTGCACCCCATTCAAGTATGACTGAACATTCGTTCGCCAAATTCGCATAGCCTGACGCACATCTGCAATTTGCACACCATATAGTTCTGGCGTGGTTTGAATCAATCGACTTGCAGCTTTTTGATCAATCAGAAAAGTGCCAGTTTGCTCACCCAACAGCATTGCTTGTTGATTCAATGACTCTGCTGCTGCCGAGGTCTCTTCAACCAATGCTGCATTACTTTGAATATTACTATCCAAGGCGCTCACTGCCTGAGCGACTTCGGAAACCGAGTGTTGTTGCTCCTGTATCGACAACACGACTTTATCAAGTGCCGTTCCCATATCAATGACTTTTTCATTCACCACATCAAAGGCCTGGTTTGTTTCTAGCACTTGATTGACCCCTTCTTGAACCTTGGCTGAAGATTCATCAATAAGCCCTTTGATTTCCTGAGCAGCCGTCGCTGATTTTTGCGCTAGGCTACGAACTTCACCAGCCACCACAGCAAAGCCACGTCCATGATCACCTGCTCTAGCCGCTTCTACTGCCGCATTTAATGCCAACAGGTTCGTTTGAAACGCAATGCCATCAATTAAACTCACAATATTTGAAATCTTTTCAGACGTTTGTTGAATCTCCTCTATCGACGCAACAGTGGCTTCCAGTGCATTTTTGGCCGTCTTGTTTTCGATCATCGCAGCATTTGCCATCTCATTAACTGACTGTAACTCAATTGCATTTTCTTTCTGCAACCCATGAACCATTTGCATTGAGGCATTAATCTGCTCCAAGGTCGCGGCAGCTTGTTGGGTTCTATCAGATAAATCCAATGCTGCAGCAGAAGATTCACTTGCGGCCTTCTCAACTGCTTCTCCCGCTTGTTTGATATATAAAACAATGGCACTTAAGTTATCGAGCGAAACATTGGTTGCGCCTTTCATCGCTGCCAAGGATCCTTGAAGATCTTTTTCGACCCGACTTCTTAAATCTCCTGTTGCTAAATTGGTCATCACCACCACCATACTTTCAATAATGGCGTTCAATTCCTTAAGCAAATCATTAACGTGATTGGATGTTTCTAAATAAAATCCACTCAATCCCGAGGTATCAATTGAAATGGCCACATGCCCCAACGAAGCCATTTGTAAGGTATCTTGAAGATTATTTTCAATCTTCCTTTGCTGAGTTAAATCCCGCCATTCAATGACCGTCCCAATCAATTCATTGTTATCATTTACCACCGGATTCACTTCGATATGAATGATCAAGCCTCCCACATGAATCTCATCAGCGCTGGGACGGTCTAGTTGATAGAATATGGATTGATCAAACATCGATTCAATGGACTGCCCAACCAAGTCTGCTTGATCCTTAATCGATATTTTTGATTGAAAAACGGCTAGATGGGTTTGAACAAAGCGTTGCATTTCATTGTTAATATATAAAATCTTGCCCGAATTATTCACCATCATGACATTGGTGGACGCGCTGTCCAGTGCAGACTTTAGTCGCGTACTTCTCTCTAACTGGTAATTAGAAGCTTCGACCATCGCGCCCAACTGAACCTGCATCATTTTGACTGATGAAATCATTTTACTTAATGAATGTCCGCCATAAAAATCCACTTGACCGGTAAAATTCCCTTCTCGCATTTTGTCCATGACCATTTTGGCTTTGCCCAAACGGGTAAAAACATATTGACGACCTGCGAGTGAATAGAGAACAAATACAAGTGTAATAATCGACATCCATAGACCGGATATATGCAGTACGCCCAATAAGGTTAGACTGGTCAACCCACCCATCAATCCCATCATAATCACCATCAAATTGATTGGGTGGATACGATTGAATAAGCACAAATTCTTAAATACATCGATTTCATAACCATTGACTAACCGAGAGCGACCACGAGCCACCTCTTTATATAAATTCTGTGCCGCTTGCTTCATGGAATCTGTAACGGCGCGCCGAACTGATAAATAGCCGATAATGTTACCTTGGTCCATCAAGGGCGTCATATTGGCCTCAACCCAATAGAATTGGCCATCTTTGCAACGGTTCTTTACGATTTGTACCCAAGGTTTACCGGATTGCAACGTCGCCCACATGTCTTTAAACACGGCTTTAGGCACATCCGGATCACGCACGATATTATGTGGCTGACCTAACAATTCTTCTTTACTATAACCACTGGCCTTGATAAAGGCTTCATTCACTTCAATAATGGTGCCATTTAAATCAGTCTTTGAAATAATAGTTCCTAACTGGCTAATATCTTTTTCCATCGTCGGTAAACACCCCTTAAACTAGACTGAAGTTGAACCAGTATCAGTCGATCTATCATAATAATGCACGTCAAAACAGGCGACGTACCAACTACCTGCTAGCTCCACGACCTTAGAGATGGTCAAGCACAGCTGCATATCAATCAATGAACGATAGGGCTCAGAAACAAATACCACGTCTGGCTGAGCAATGGCACTCATAAAATAATTCCGATTGCGCCAACACAACCCTTTTCCTTTTCTAAGCACATCAATGCAGTCGGGTGTTGTTTTCTGATAAGAATCTTCACTGACCTGATAGCCTTGATCATCCAAAATATAAAACCGCTTAACAAAGGAGTGTTCGGCTGCCTGCGCCATCTTCAACTCTAATTCAGTGAATAACACGACCTTTTCTAAAGGCTCAAGCAGCGAGTGATAAGTGGCCTTATGCCGGTTGCTAATCTGTTTTTGCTCATCGAGATAGGCTGGATAACTCGCCGTAACATCTTCTAGGCTGGCCTGACCTGCTTTGACTTGATCCAAAAAAGGTTGCGGCCTAGCAAAATAATAACCTTGAACCAGATCTACCCCAACATCCATCGCCAGCAATGCTTGCTGTTTTGTCTCAACCCCTTCAAGCAAGCTGACACTGCCCGCTTGCTTAATTAACCGGGTTAAATTTCGTAAAATACTTTCACTCCGAGCACTTCTGGTGGCCTCCAGTAACACGCCTCTATCCAACTTGACAATATCCGGCTGAACTTTCCAAATTCGGTCAATATTGGAATGACCGGCACCAAAGTCATCCAGTGCAATTAAACATCCTTGCTGCCTTAACCGCTCAATCACCTGTAAAAACAGTGCTTCATCGACAATTTCATTCTCAACCACTTCTACGACCACCTCATGACCGAGCAACTGTTGATCAGCAATCAATTGACCGACACATAAATCTTCAAGGTTTGAGATTTCTTGGATATCCAAATTGAGAAACAACCATGTATTCGGTAACTTCAATGCCTGCCAGTTATGCAGGTGCATCTGATTGAGATTTTGGTTAAAGGTTGCAGGCGACGCCCCCTCTGGAACACTCAAGCAATCTGCGACTGGCACTTGAAATCCCGTTTTAAGTGATCGACCGCGGACTAAAGCTTCAACGCCAACACAAGCCTGATTTGAAAAGCTGTAAACCGGCTGAAATACCGAAAATAAAGCTTTATCTTCCACTGTTAACTTCATCGTTGAATTCAAACTGTTTTCCTGAGTTTTATATTTAACTAACATAAAATGCCTAAATGAGCTGTGTACATTGAATCCGTGCCTTAATAGACAACTATTTGTCGTGTTTACCCTAAAAATACGTGCATTTCTGCATAAAAATATTTTGAGCCAACGAACAAAGCATTTTTAATGCCACGTATAAGAAAACGCTTTATTAGGTGTTTTTTGGGAAAAGACATAAGAAATTTCTTCATAAAACCAACAAATAGCACCAAAATAAATCATTTGAGCACCATATTTATTAAAATATTAAACCTCTAACAATATTCTCTTTTTTTAACTAATCCCATCATGGGTAAACTTGTAATTATTTGCTAACAATGTCCAACATTCTTAATCCACACACAAACGCGTTATGGATCGAAAATAAAGCAACTTTTCATAGAAAACCAACCTTACTTCTTGTTTGAAATTGTTGCGCTTGCACCGTCAGACGACTCTGAAACATCAAGAAGACCTTGCCAAACCTCAGATCGAACTAAACTGGTGCAAAAAAGAAACATCGGCAGACAATTTCTTTGTAAAACGACCTTCATTAATGCTCACTATTTTAGGTTAACTGGTTGTTTTGTAATCGGTATAACAGACTGGCAAAATATCTGCTATTAGAAAACTCTAATAAAACAAAAAATGCACTTAATTGAACCTATTACAACCCCAAACATAATGAAAGATAGGTCTATGAATACCAACGCGCAGCTAAATTTGAAAAAATACACAGAATACTTGCCCGAAGTAAAAAAGTATCTCAATGAGTTAGATCATCAAGATTTGTGGTGGACCACCGTGGCGATGGTCGGCAAGATTAATAATGAGAATATGGATCCTCAGTTGCTCGAGTCCATTGTTGAAACCCAAAAAGCCTTTCAAAATCTTCGTGGTTCAATGCTGGAAGCATTGGTGAGCCGATATCTAAACCAGGCCAATAGTGAGATTATTTTAAAATCGCAAGCGACGATCGATATTATTATCCGCAACCTGTTTGAAAGGACGGCCGATGTTGGATTCTTAGCCACCGATGATGATATTGTTGACTACCTTAAAAACCCCCAACCATCCCATGACGATCAGACGTTTATCGAAAATCGCATTCGCGAATATGTTGCGAAATACAGTGTTTACGAAGATATTTTATTACTAAAACCAGATGGTGAAGTCGTCGTCAAGCTCAATACTGACAACCCAGTCACACTCAGCCATGATCCGCTCATTACAGAGGCCATTCAAACGGATGCTCCTTATATTGAAGTCTATCGACACTCAGACCTATTTCCAAACCATCCAAACAGCTTAATCTATGCGAAGCGCATCGTAGCCTCTCAGTCGGATTCTTCAAGGGTGTTAGGCGTGTTATGCCTTCGGTTTTCTTTTGATGAAGAAATGGCAGGGATTTTTGAAATATTAGAACCTTCTGAAAATGGCCATCAAATCACCCTGGTTGATGAGACTGGAACCCTACTCGCAAGTAACGATCATAAAAACCATCCCATTGGTCAAAAGCAACCCGCGCCCACTATCATGAAGACCCCGTCAACGAACCAAAAGGGGCTTAACTACACCACCCAAACCCATGGTTACCAGGGATTCTATGGTCTAAAATGGTTTTGCCGATCTTTTGCAAGCCATGAAGTCGCTTTTAATAAAACACAAACGGAAGACACGCTGGAAGTTGACATACAACCATCATCGCCGATCTATATGAACGAGCTTGAAGAAACCAATTTAAAGGTCAGCACCCTACTGCTCATTGTGATTCTCAACGGTAAAATCACCTCCCTAAAACGTAATGTACAGTCCTTCTTACCGGTACTCGATAGCTTTCAGGATATCAGCCATGATATTCAAGCGCTATTTGAACGTTTCATTCACCATATTCATTCGGTCCTGATCGAAACCATTCAAAACAAAGTGAAATTTAGCGCCATGCTCGCCGTTGAAATAATGGATCGAAATCTATATGAACGTGCTAACGATTGTCGCTGGTGGGCTCTCAACAGTACCTTTCGTACCCACCTGAGCCAGCACAAGAACGGGCAACTGATTAGCGAAGCCGAGACCGAAACCTTAACGGAAATATTGCAATACATTAATCAGCTCTATACCGTCTACACCAATATTATTTTGTATGATCATCAGGGCAAAGTGGTTGCCGTTTCTGATCCGACTCAAACGCACTTGATTGATACGGTACTTCCACGACCTCAAGACACCGCTCAATGTCTTGCGATTGATAATACTCAGCACTATATCGTCTCCGATTTTCACCCAACCCCCCTTTATGATGATAGCTCAACCTACCTCTATCATGCGGCGGTTCGGGACTGGAAAAACGAACAGGATACGGTGGGTGGCATCGCCTTGGTATTTGACAGCACCCCCGAATTTAAGGCCATGCTTGAAGATACGCTACCCAAATACATTAACCAAACACTAGATGAAGCCACCTTCAGCGTTTTTACAACGCCTCAAGGCGAGATTATTGCCTCCACGAATGAAGGCCATCAAACGGGAACGACGATTCACTTGCCAAAATCCGTTCAAACCTGCAAAAATGGCGATACAGGGAGTTATCACACCAAGCTTGACGGACATAACTACTTAGTCGGCTATAAAATGAGCGAAGGCTACCGAGAGTATAAGAATGGCGATGGCTATCAAAACGATGTGCTAGCGCTGGTCTTTACCCAGGTATAGTGACCAGGCCTGGTCAATTTTAGAGTGCTTCACTGGCAAGTGAAGCCTTTTGATTCTGCTTTTGAGTGAACGGTTGCAAAAGAATGGTTGCCAATAACAAGACACCGGCCATCACGGCAATTGAAGCGGCAATCGCACTATCCAGCCACACCGCAAGTCCATAGCCCAACAGAACGGACAATTGTGCATAAACCAATGCCCACACCAACATTGTTTTCAGAGTTGTCGCCACTAGATAAGCACTACTGGCTGGAATCACAAGCAGTGCAACCACCAATATTGCACCAACCGCATCAAATGAAGCCACCGTAGTGAGAGAAACCTGGGTCATTAGCAACGTATGCCACACAGGAACACTGACCCCCAGTGCAACCGCTAAAACCGGATGAAACGCCATTAATCGATAACGCTCGAAGACCGTCGCAATAACCGCCACATTCACAAGAAAAACCGCTAACGCCAACCAGAAAGCTCTTGGGCCAAACGCTTCTCCCCCCCAAATCACTGTATCAAACGGCACAAAAGCGATTTCGCCATACAGCACACACTCTTGATCTAAATCGATTTGTCCGGCATAGAGTGAAATGAGCACCACACCCAATGCAAAAAAACTGGTAAAGACCATGCCAATACTGACATCACTCTTTAACAAGGGGTGCTTCTGCAACCACTCGGCCAACCAAGCCGTTAGCAACCCCATCATCACCGCACCCACCATCATCGCAATTTCAGATCGGCCGTCCATAATAAGATAAGACAATACGATGCCCAATAACACCGAATGACTAATCGCATCCCCCAGTAAACTTTGTCGCCTAAGCACCAAAAAAACGCCAACCAATGCACAACTACTTGCGACCAAGCTTGCTGTCGCAAGAATCCAAATATCATTTATCATCGACTAGATCCTTGTCATTGGCTCGAATTCGATTGGCAAACCAACCCTGATAAGGTGCAAACAAAAACGACAACAGGAAGAGTCCTGCCAACACCAAAACCATCCAGGGACCAGTCGGTGCTGATGGAGCCAGATAGGAAATATTGGCACTCACCATTCCACTTAATCCGCCAATGATGGCGGCAACCCATAGAATGACCGCTAAATTGGGGTGCCAAAACCTAGCAGCAGAAACGGGTACCAGCAATACCGCTGCCATTAAAACCACACCGACAATCTGCAAGCCAATCACAACCACCAAGACCAATAAACAAGCAAAAATCGTTTGATAGAAACTGACCGCAAGACCAAGACTACGGGCATAGCTTTCATTGAAGGTGATGAGTCGAAATTTTTGGAACAATACCCCCACAACCAATAGCACCGCGAGCGCCACAGATGAAAGCACAATCAGATCTTCAGGTAACATCGCTGCGGCTTGACCAAATAAAATTTTATCTAATCCTGACTTGCCAGCGACATTTAGGCCTTGAATATAAGACAATGCCATCAATCCCAGTGCAAAAAATAAAGACAGCGTAATGGCCAAGGCCGCATCGGGCTTTATTTTCGTTTTCTTAGGCAACCAACTCATCAACATAAACCCCATCAAACTACTGACCATGGCGCCAATCAACATGACAATAGGCGACTGGGTATGAAAAAGCATAAATGCCATCATCACACCGGGCAAAGCGGAATGTGCCAAAGCATCGCCAATTAAAGCTTGCCTTTTCAATACCGCAAAACTGCCAACGACCGATGCACTGACGCCCAATAAAACCGTTCCCACGAGTACCCAAACCGCATTGATATCCTCAAACTGCCAAAAGGCGCGTGTCAACGCCCAATAATCAGTTGACATCAATTGCCAGTCAGTCATGCTTTACCGCCTCCGCTCTGGTTGACGGCAACATTGAAAAACCACCCCCAAACGCTTGTTGAATATTGTCAGCGGTCATGACCTCGTTAACCGGGCCAGAGGCAATGACCCCACGATTCACTAACACAACCCAATCAAAATAATCAGTGACCGTATTCAAATCATGATGAACACAAACAATCGTCTTGCCTGCCTGTTTTAGGTGACCAAACAAGTCGATTATGGCCTTTTCAGTTTTCATATCCACACCGGCAAAAGGTTCATCCATCAAATACAATTCAGCTTGTTGAACCAAGGCTCTTGCCAAGAAAACGCGTTGTTGCTGACCGCCGGATAATTGGCTAATTTGGCGATTTTTATAGGCAAGCATCCCCAGTTGATTCAAGGCCTCTTCCGCCAAAGCTCTGTCTGCAGCGGATGGCCGTTGCCAGAATTTTAAATGCCCCTGTCGCCCCATTAATACCACATCCATTACCTGAATGGGAAAGTCCCAATCCGATTCATCTCGCTGCGGGACATAAGCAACCGACAAACGATTCTTTTCTAAGGGAGACCCAAACATCGAAACCTGACCGCTTACGAGAGGCGCTAATCCCATAACCCCTTTTAACAAAGTCGATTTGCCGGCACCATTCGGCCCAATAATCGCAACCGTTTGGCCTTGAGGGATGTCAAATGAGACCGACTTTAAAACTGGTTGTGCTTGATGATAGCGCATCGTTAGATTTTGAACGCTTAAAGGCGGTGCGATCATTCACCTTCTCCCCGTTTTAAAGCAGACACAATGGTCGTGACATTATGTTTCACCATGCCAATATAAGTACCCGCTGGCGTTCCCTTGAGTCCCATTGCATCCGAATATAATTCTCCGCCAATGGTCAATTCATGACCCGAATCGGCAACCCCTGCCACTAAAGCCCGTAGAAATTTTTTCGGTACGCTTGATTCCACAAACACCGCAGGAATTTTCCGATCAATAATCAACTGCTTAAGCTGTTGAATATCATGTAACCCAAACTCACTCACCGTACTCACGCCCTGCAAACCATGGACTTCCATCCCATAAACACGACCGAAATAACCAAAGGCATCATGCGCGGTAATCAAGACGCGTTTCGACTTTGGCAGCCCTTCAATTTGAGTCTGAACCCACTGATGCAATGATGAGAGCTGCTGTTGATAGCGCTGTGCGTTTGCACGGTAAGTGTCTTGATTAGCCGCATCCATTTCAACCAATTTTGTCAGCACCTGTGCCGCGGCTTGCTGCCATAAACTGACATCAAACCAAATATGCGGATCACTCACAGAGCCATAATGAATTAAATCCTCAGTGGAAATGGTTTCACTAACGGCATAAACCGGTTTGAAACGCGCCATTTTGGTTAAAATCGATTGCATTTTGCCTTCTAAATGCAACCCATTATAAAAAATTACATCGGCCTGCTGTAATCGCCGCATATCACCATGCGTCGCTTTATATAAATGCGGATCCACACCTGTTTCCATTAAAGTGCTTAGCTTTACTTTATCCTGACCAATTTCATGCACTAGGTCGCCAATCATTCCGGTTGTCGCAACAACCTTGATCGGTGAAGCGCCACTGCCAACGCTGACCACTAATAGCAATAACCCGCTCAAAAACTGAATTGCGTTCTGCATAGAATCTCTCAAATAATTAAGACCAACCTGATTAAATTATTAGTCATGACTAATAATTAGATTAGTTTAGCATGATTTAAATTTGGCACAAAACCCCTTTTCACGCTATGCTAAAATTTTTTAACGAACCCGAAACTCGACTTATTTATACAAGGATCCCACTCATGCGTGAAATTATTGCAACTGATAAAGCCCCTCAAGCCATTGGCCCCTATTCACAAGCCATTAAAGTGGGCAATACCGTATATCTCTCAGGGCAAATCGCCCTCATTCCCGAAACCATGGAACTGCGAACCGGTGACATCTCCGAACGCATCCATCAAGTTTTTCAAAACCTCACTGCTGTCTGCGAATCCGCTGGCGGCTCACTTCAAGAAATCGTCAAACTCAATATATTCTTAACCGACCTCAGCCACTTTGCCACGGTTAACGACATTATGGCAGAATATTTCCAGCAACCCTATCCTGCGAGAGCCGCGATTGGCGTCAAGGAACTCCCAAAAGGCACGGATGTGGAAATGGATGGCATTCTGGTCATCTCGTCTTACTAAGAACGCGTTCTATCGCAAAAATGACCAGGCCTGGTCATTTTTGTGCAACTGATGCACGATTTCCTACCATATAAAACACATTTCACGCTAATCAAATCAAATTTAGTTTACTACTATCCGAAATATAAACAAAAACTAATAAAAGGTATATTTCTTGCTTAATAACTTGTGATTTCATCATTAAAGTGATTTGACCATGAGTGAGCAAAGCGTCGATATTTTATGGGTGCTTTTCAGTGCGGTACTGGTTGCGTTGATGCAGCCCGGTTTTACCGCACTAGAAGCGGGAGCCACTCGTGCAAAAAATTCCATTTCCACCGCCATCAAAAACCTCAGCGACTTCCTGATTGCTTTCTTAGTTTTTGTTTTTTTGGTGCAAGTATGATGTTAGGCAACAGCCTCAACGGTTGGTTCAGTTGGCAGCCGTTGTTTTTTTACCATGATTCCCTAACCGAGCTAACACTGGTTCTGTTTCATGCCATGTTCGCCTCGACCGCCGTCACCATTATTTCCGGCGCCATTGCAGAAAGAACCAAGTATGTCGCTTATCTGTTAATCGCCTTAATCGTGTCATTATTCATTTACCCGATACAAGCCCATTGGATTTGGCATGAAGCCGGCTGGCTAGCGCAACTGGGATTTATTGATTTTGCCGGCTCAACCGTGGTTCACTCTGTTGGTGGTTGGGCGGCTTTAGCAGCCATTTTGATCATTGGCCCTCGTATCGGTCGTTTTGATGAAACGGCCGACTCTCACCGTTTTGAACAAGCCAATTTGGCACATAGCGCCTTAGGCGTTTTTCTGATTTGGCTCGGCTGGATCGGTTTTAATGGCGGCAGTGTGTTAGCGCTGAATGTGCTCACAGGGCAAGTGATTTTAAACACCATGATTGCCGGTGCCGTAGGCGGCATTTCAGGGCTGATCATCAGTCGCATTCTGACTGGTTACTATCAAGTCAGTTCGATTATGTATGGCATTTTATCCGGACTGGTTGCCATTACTGCTTCTGCACAACTCGCCTCCCCTTTTGCCGCCATTGTAATCGGCTTACTAGGCTATTTGGCCTACTTATGGGGACAAACGGTCCTGGCCAAATTAAAAATTGATGATGCCATAGAAGCCGTTCCCGTTCATTTATTTGCGGGGGTAGCCGGCACTTTAGCGATTCCTTTCCTTCAAACAGATCGGCCATTTACTGAGCAATTACAAGTTCAACTATTGGGGATTGTCAGTGTTGGCATGCTGAGTTTTTCGGTGACTTTTGCCGCACTTTGGCTCATTAATCGTATCATGCCGTTGCGCGTCTCTGAAACTGACGAAATACTGGGGCTTAATATCAGCGAGCATCAAGCCTCGACCTCCATGTTTGATTTAGCCCATGCGATGAATATTCAAGCCACCAATCAAGACTTTTCCAAACGCATTATGGTCGAGCCCTATTCAGATGCCTCTGTCATCGCTGCTTACTACAACAATGTCACGCAAGCCTTTAATCAGATCAGTTCCGAAAAGGAAGAGCTGATTGCCGAAACCATTCATGTCGCTAATTATGATCTACTGACGGGATTGGCCAAACGCCGACTGTTAGTGAATGAATTGGACAAATCACTATTGCGACTACAGCGACACCCCCAAACCAATGCGCTGTTTTTTATCGACTTGGATGGTTTTAAAAACGTGAATGACGTTCATGGCCATGATGCCGGAGACTATTTACTCAAAGAAGCGGCCAAACGGATTCAAGCCTCTATCCGTAAAGTGGATCTAGCGGCTCGCTTTGGTGGAGACGAATTTGTTATTCTACTGGAAGGCATTCAAAACGACAGCTTTGCTGCAACGGTTGCCGATAAGGTCATTGCGGCCATGCAACTGCCGATTGAACTCCCTTGCGGCGAAATCGTGACCATTAGTGCCTCTATCGGATTTACCTTATTTGATGACCAATGCCAGTGCTCTGTTGATGATTTACTCAAGCGTGCTGACCAAGCGATGTATACCGCCAAAAAACGTGGCAAAAACCAATGGGTCATTGATTAAGGCCTTCACGATAACGTTTGGTTGATTGTTAGAAAGGCTTTTTTGCGCTAAAAATGACCAGGCCTGGTCATTCTTGTTAAAATATGCCCTTGCTTTTAGCTTGGAACCGATTACGATGTTGGCACAACAAAAATTAACGTCTTTAAAGGGGGTTGGCGATAAATTGGCTGAAAAGCTACACCGTTTGGGATTAACGGTGGTACAAGATTTATTGTTTCACTTGCCAATTCGCTATCAAGACAAAACCAAGCTCACCCCACTGGATCAAGTTTTTATTGGACAAGAAGCTTTAATAGAGGGCGAAATTGTCAGCCAGCACATGACCCAAAGCCGCAACAGCAGTTTATTGGTCAAACTCGTCGATCCTTCTGGCCAAATTCTCACCTGCCGTTTCTTTCACTTTCATTATCGCCAAGCGCAACAATTTAAAAGAGGACAAGGGCTCAGAGCTTTTGGAGAAGTCCGTTCTGGCCCCACTGGATTGGAAATGGTTCACCCTAACTATCAACTGTTTTCACCCAATTCACCACCGCCTTTAGAAACCACCTTAAATCCGGTTTATCCTGTGACCGAAGGCTTAGGTCAAGCCACCTTGCTTAAGCTGATGCAACAAGCATTACAGTTATTAAAACAATACCCCTTAGCGGAAATCTTGCCTAACGAATTAAGACAAACCCTGCAATTACCCCCGATTAATGAAGCACTGTATCAACTCCATCAACCGCAACCGGAAGATGACCTTCTCAGTATCAAGCAATTTCAGCACCCGGCACAACGCCGCCTTATCTTTGAAGAGCTACTCAGCAGTCAACTCAGCTTACAATGGATTCGGCAAACGGAGAAACGTCGTCAAGCACCTGTTTTTCCTGCCAGTCACACGGTCAATCAGTTATTAGCGTCACTCCCCTTTGCATTAACTGTTGCCCAACAACGGGTGTTAAACGAATTGCAGGCTGATCTGCAACAACCACACCCCATGCAACGATTGGTGCAAGGGGATGTCGGTTCGGGGAAAACTGTCATTGCCGCTTTGGCAGCCATTCAAGCGGCAGATGCCGGCTATCAAGTCGCCATTATGGCGCCCACTGAAATTTTAGCCGAACAACATCGCAATCATTTTTCGGAATGGTTACAGCCACTTGCTATTGAAATGGCATGGCTAAATGGCCGCATGAAAGCCGCCGAAAAACGCTATATGCTCGAACAGATTTCGCAAGGCCATGCCAAAGTCATTATCGGTACTCACGCGCTCTTTCAAGAGGCGGTCACCTTTCATCAACTCGGACTGGTCATTATTGATGAGCAA
>CBFHUY010000023.1:0-17076 GCA_965658885.1 Hydrogenovibrio sp. | reverse complement strand
TCGGCTTCCTTGTCGGATATGCGGGCATCAACCCACCTTTCTTCACCATCTGGTAAGGTTTCTTTTTTCCAAAAAGGGGCATTGGTTTTTAAATAGTCCATAATGAAATGCGCAGCTTCAAATGCCGCTTCACGATGGCGAGAGGCGACCGCAACCAGTACAATTTGATCACAGGGTTGCATTTGACCGATACGGTGAATAATCAAACTACTTTGTAAAGGCCAGCGTTCATGGGCTTGCTGGCGAATTGACTCTAAGGCTTTTTCGGTCATACCGGGATAATGTTCTAATTCCAAAGCACAAATGTCTTCGCCTTCATTAATATCACGCACCGTGCCGACAAAGGCCACCACCGCGCCAATGTCTTTATGGCCTTCACGCAAGGCTTTCACTTCTGTCGTCAGATCAAAATCGTCTGTTTGCACCTTGATAAACGGAAAATCCGTCATTGACTAACCCCCTGTTACCGGTGGGAAAAACGCGACTTCGTCTCCCGCATTTAACTGGGTTGAACGATCGGCAATGGTTTGATTCACGGCGATCTGTAGATTGGGATTGGCACTTAATGAAACCTGCCAAGCATCCCCACGCGTTGCTAAATCTTCCAATAAACAGGCGACCGTTTTATAAGACGCCAACGGTAATTGTTCTTGGCTTTGTCCTAATGCTTCCCGAAAACTAGCAAAATAAAAAATATCTAACATTTCTTTCTCTCCGAAACTAACTAACATCAAACATCTAGCTTTAGCCGCCTAATGACACCATTTGACGAAATTCAATATTGTGAACATTCTCTTTAAAAAAATGTCTTTCTGGTTTTTTTAACATGGCATCCACGATGAGCTGCTGCAAACCCTCATCCGATATGCCTTGACGTAACGGTTTACGTAAATCCACCGAATCCTCTTGACCCAGACATAAAGCCAGCACCCCTCTTGCCGTTAATCTCACCCGATTGCAACTTTCACAAAAGTGTTGCGAAACCGCTGATATAACGCCAATTTTCGCGTCTGTCCCTGCAATCTGGAAGTTTTTCGATGGGCCATCATGAGACTTTGCTGTTGATGGAATCAAGCTCGTTCCACAGTGAGCCCGAACACGCGCTAAAATCTTTTCCATTGGATAGTGCTGATCCATCATGCTCATTCCAGCTGGTCCAATGGGCATGGTTTCGATAAAACGAACTTCAACGCCTTTTTCAATGCCATAATCCACCATGGCTTCAATTTCATCATCATTGGTGCCTTGCATCACCACCATATTAAATTTAACTGGGTTTAAGCCAGCGGCTACCGCCGCATCCACACCTTGCAATACTTTTTCTAAATCGCCACCACGGGTAATTTGATTAAACTTATGCGGTTGCAAAGAATCAATCGAAATATTGGCTCTATGAAGACCTGCCTGCTTTAGTGACTCAGCATGCTTGGCAAGATGGTGTGCATTGGTGGACAAGGCAATTTCTTGCAAGCCGTCTAGCGGACTAATCGACCCGACAAAGTCGGTTAACCCTTTTCTGACCAAGGGCTCACCGCCCGTAATCCGCACCTTAGTCACCCCCAGCGCCACAAACGCTTCTACAATGCGTGCCAATTCATCAAAATCTAAATATTCTGTATGACGCCCCTCAGGATGCACGCCTTGTTCAGGCATGCAATAACCGCAACGATAATTGCAGCGATCGGTCACAGACACTCTTAAATAATTAATGGTTCGATTAAAGGGATCAATCAATGGCATAAAGCGTTATCTCTTTTTGAATATAACGCTATTTTACAAACTTTTTAATCCAACTCAATGGTATTTGAAATAGACATTTTAATGGGGTCATTAAATATATATTAGAATGCTCTAATATCGAAGGCTGGCAATCAAAATTTAGTCGTTCTGATGAACAAAAACTTGTTTCATCCGCGCCAAAAAACGCCTGAGTTGGTGCTGGTTGAGAGTTGTCATATCCAGGTTCGGTAACTCTTGTGCCCAATCCAATGCTCGCTGCTGAAGCGTGTCATCACCGTTGCCATAAAAAACTGCATTGAGTGCAGTTACCAGTCGCTGAGCCGCTTCATTCTTGCCGTATTGCTGCTCATACCAAATGAACCAAGCCCCAAAAGTACACGCAGATTCTGCCTTATTCCGACCGGAATTTTCATTTAAAAACCCCCAGGCCTGGTTGGTTTGCGTCCAATATTGGATTGCCAGCCAGATTGCATGTACATCGTCTGCTAATTCCAATTGCCGGATTAAACGCCATTTTAAATAAGCTGAGCGTGCTAATTGCCAGACCAGCATCAGTCCAATCAAACTCAGTATCCAACCAAGTCCTTTGGCCAGCCAAAGAAACCAACTTGGCACGACAATCACCCAAGATGAGTCAAGCTGTTGATCAACCAACTTACCAGTTTCCACATCAAAGTAAGTCACTCTGAGGGGGGGCAAACTGACCCAACCATACTGATTCACGCGGAATGGCTGCTCTATTGTCAATTTTGAACGCAACCCATCCAGTTGCATTTCGGCAACCCCATGCTTAGAGGGTGTTAGCCACTCCACGCCCGTAGCTGCGGTTAAACTTTCAGCTAAATCGGGAAAATCATCCTGCTTCAAATCTTGTCCCAGCCATTGCCAACGCCAGCTTTGTAAAGCGCCTTTTTCAATCAGGTGCATTGGCAATTTTGCAGTTACTTGCAACTCACCAACCGGGATATTTCTAGGAATAAAGCTTGGCAAGGGTTGTACCTTTATCCGACTAGGCGGGGCAACAAACAGCCATCTTTGCTGTGTTGAATTGCGCACCCATATTCTCGGCGAACCAACTGGATAATTCCCTGGTTGGATTAATTGGAGGCCACTGGTTAAACGCCATTGATGACCAAATGCCGCTTGACGTCCATCCTTTTCAGCCGTTCCAAGCCATTGATAGCCCTGACCCGAATTGGTTACCAACTCCGCCGTTACTGAAAAATCAGCACTATCCGCTAATAGCTTTGCCCGCCAATAAATCACCTGATTTTGATAGGCCATTTGGTGACTTGGCGGTTGCCAGACCACCTTAATATCGGGGTTTTCAGACACCTCAATCATGGGTGGTTTAAACTGCATGTGACCTATCCGAATGGGTTGTAATGTAATTTGACCCGCCTGATAAGGATAGAGCTTGACCCGCAACCGATCATCCCCCCCCATGACCCGCTCAATATAAAAATATTGCTTTAATTCCGTTAAATCTGACATTGCAAAATGTTGGGCAATATTCTGTCCTTCGAGCACCCAAGTCACCGCCTGACCTAACATCACCTGCTGTGGCACCATTCGACCTGGATTAGCACCAACCGCTAAACTCAGTAACACCCCTACTAACAACAGTCCTTTGCTTAGCCAACGCATTACCATGGCGCCACTCCAGGTAAAGGGTGGGCTTGGCTTTGCTGGGCTTGAAAGCCTTCCTCACGTTCAAACAAGTGTTTTAACAATTGTTGTTGATTATCTTGGATGCCGCTCAATTGCTTTTCAAACTGTTCAATGCGTTGTCTGCGTTGCTGCTGATCCAATATCGCATTGGCCGTGCTATTCAAGCGCAATGATTGTGCCGTATTTAAGCTAAAATCCATTTGCTCTGGTGCTTCGGGCAACATAAACTCCTTACCATCCTTATCCCCTTCAGGTGCATCTCCCGAAGCGCCTTCTCCTGGACTAGGATCCGGTTTTTGTCCGCCATAAAAGGCTCCTTCATTATCGCGACTACTTTCACCTTGCCCTTGGCCTTCGCCAGTTTCTTCATTCTGTTGTTGTCCTGACTGGCGCTGACGTGCCTTTTCTGCCAATGCCAAATTATGCTTGGCTTTAAGATAGTCGGGGTCATACAACAAAGCTTGCTGATAAGACTCAATCGCCTGTACGAATAAACCCGCTTGATAAAAACTGTTGCCTAAATTCAATAACGCATAAGCACGTTGCTGATCGGATAGCGCTGCTACCGCAGCTTGTTGAAAATAAACCACTGAGGATTCATAGTCTTTTTTACGGTAAGCTGCTGCACCGGCACCCAAAATGCCATTGAAATTCGGTACTTTTTGATAGCCTTGCTCTGCTTCGTCATAATGGTGGGCTTGCAATGCCTGAAAGGCCTGTTGCTCCTTTTCAACCTCAGTCTCAGCGACCCACTGTGCAAAAACGGGTTCACTCGTCCCTAGACCCAAACTGAAAAAACCTGCCAATAGCAACAATGTCGATTGAGATGCATTTTGTCTTTGCCTAATAGCGATTGGATAAAAGGCCCACAGTAAGGCGAAAAAAGCCAAGGCAATAAAGGGCTTGCTATGATCCTGCCATACAGGTTGTGTTGATTGCTCGGTTCTGGGCTGCGCTTGCGCACTTAAATCAGCCAACAGCGTTTCAATAAAGTTGAATGA
Organism: Hydrogenovibrio sp.; assembly: GCA_965658885.1. Taxonomy (GTDB): domain Bacteria; phylum Pseudomonadota; class Gammaproteobacteria; order Thiomicrospirales; family Thiomicrospiraceae; genus Hydrogenovibrio. Next base: position 12,664 of record CBFHUY010000023.1, on the reverse strand, counting down.
ATCACTGGCTCTAAAATATTGGCCTTGCCAACGGCTTGCCAACTGTTCAAGTGGTGCTTGTTGTAACTGAGTCATGATTTTTAAACCATTGCGGTGCAAGGCACCCGTTGGATGTTCTTGACTGGGAATCACAGCTGGCGTTGGTTGTCCTACGCCAATCAACCTTACCTGACCGCTCAAGGGCTCACTCGCCAAGGTTATCTGCGGTTGTTCATCACTTGAATTGGGTAAATCCCCCCCATCACTAAACAACAGTAAAATTTGTGTTTGACCTGCAGTTTGTTGCAAATGGGTCAGTCCGAATGATATAGCGGCCTCAGTCTGAGAGCCCAAGGTGGGTAGCATACCGGGACGCACAAGATTCAAATAATACTGGAATAAATCCCGATCATAACTCAATGGAGAAACCAGGTGCGGCTTGCCGGCATAGACCATTAAACCAACCCGGTCATTCTGCTCTAAACGATTAACAAGCGATTCAATCAACGCCTTGGCATGTAAAAACCGATTGGGCGCAACATCCTGTGCCATCATCGAACGGGAAGCATCCATCGCCACCAAAATATCCACCCCCGAACGACTGGTTTGCTCTGGCGAGGGCACTTGGGTTCTCGGCCCCGCCAATGCGATAACCAAGCCAATCCAAGCAAGAGAGAGTAGCATCCGTGGCTGCCATATACTGGCCCAAAAGCGTCCAAACCCAAAGGTCACGACAGATCGGGTCATTCTGAGCACATTCTGATTGCCGATTTTTGGAATCTGCACCCAGGGTAATAAATGACTTTGGGCATATTGATGAGTACGATGCCGACGCCGAAGTATGACCATCAACCACCAGAATACTGGGACAAATAACAACCACAATAATTCGGGTTGACGCCACTGCCAGGTTAAAACCGATTCCATCATGCCGCCTTCCGCTGCAGGCTTTTCGCCAGCCATTGCATCGCAATAAAATACAACACAAACAAACCGAGCCCAATCATCAATAATGTTTTCACAAACGACCTTAATTGGAATTTTGGCGTGGGTACCTCAATCTCAACCCCTTCGGTCTGATCAATCTGATGCAATACCGTCTGTAGATCATCCTGGCCGCCAACGCGATAATAGCGTCCACCTGTTTGGTCGGCGATGGCCTGTAATGGGCTGGCATCGAGTGTTTGATAAATCAGCCCGCTATAGGCTCTTTGATCTGCTGACGCATCTTCTGCGCCCACGCCAATGGTATAAATCGGCACATTGAGTCCCTGAGCATAATTAACGGCCTCACTGAGTGGTAACCGACTATTGGCATTGAGTCCATCTGAAATCAACACCACCACTCTATTGCGAGTGGTTTCAGTAGCCTGCTCGGTTTGTTGAAGTGCCAAGCCAAGTGCTTCGCCAGTCGCCTCATCGGTTCGCCCCGCTAGATAGGGCAGGAGTCGCTTTAACATGAGTCGTGCCGTGGTTCCATCTGACGTCAATGGCATTAGGGTATAGGCCGATTCCGCATACAAGATTAGACTAAATCGATTGCCCCTCATACCGGCGATAAAGCCATCTAACACCGATTTAATGGCATCTAATCTCGAAGCCGGTTCTGCTGACACCTGATAGTCTTCCAATCCCATGCTCACCGAGGTTTCGACCACTAACACGATATCTCTAACCGTTTTGGTTTGAGGTTCTGGCGGCAACTCAATTTTGTATACCGGCTCAGCTAACGCCAAAATGAACACCGTTAATAACAACCAACGTAATCCGTGTAACAACCATCGACCCCACGCACTTTTGGTTGCCGGACGCGATTGAAAAGACAGTTGATTAATCAACGAATGGCGAAATACCAGCGCACGAGATTGGGATGTTTGCTGCCAGTCGGTCTGGCCGGGTCGAAACCAATGCCATAAGGATAACCCAATCAATAGCGCCCATGCCCAAAACCATTCAGGAGAAACAAAAACCACCTGATCCCAGTGCTTGACCAGTTCCATGAAAACGGACAATTCACTCATTTGGCGGCCCTTTACTCAGCCCAATAACACGGCCAAACTGATTCAGTTCCCGCTTTAAAAGGCTTGTAAAACTGGGGCGATTGGCTGCCAAAGCGAGACGAAATGCGTGTATAAAATCCAATAGCGTTTCACGTGAAACCTGTGTTTTTGAAAAGCAGGCCTGGTTAATTTTGACTGCCAATGCATCTATCTCCGCAACTGAAATCAACTGATACTGCTGCGCCAACGCAAACAAAGGATAGATTTGATAGCTAAGTTGTCGAGCCGCAACCGTCTCATCCAAGACGCTTAACCGTCGACCATAATAACGAAGTTGCAGTTGCAACCGAATTCTGAGCCAATAGTGGGTCAGCGCCCAAAAAACAATGACCAAAACCAATAAGACTAACATAAACATTCCGGCCCACTGCAACAACCCAATCCAGTCGATTCCCGGTGCCACGGGCAGCTCAATATCCATTAGTTGATTCTCATCAACATTGGACAGTACTGAATTATCCGCCATAAGATGCCTCGGCCATTAAACGCAGATTCAATTGCGATAAACTTTCAGTGGTGGAAAGACTGACCACCCAAACCCCGGTATTTGCTAAATTCTGCTGTTTTTCAGCATAATAGTTTTCTGCCCAGACTTGATAGGCCTGTTGCTGTTCGGCTGTCAGACTATCGAATTTAACGCCACCACTGAGTGATTGCAGCGTGATCCCCGACAAGGCAGGCAACTTCTTTTCAACGGGATCATAAATGATAACGGCCTTGACCATCACTTTTGACTGCAAGGCCGCTAATAACTGTAATGCTCGCTGCGTTAAATCCTGAAAGTCACTGATGATTAATAACCGATCCCCCGCTTTGAGACGGTGCTGACAATCCAATAGCTCATCTTCCAATTGCGGTGACCCCCTATCTTCTATGGGCGGACAAGGCACTGAGGCAAACGTCATAAACTGAGCATAGGTTGACTGTCCTTCGAAAATGGCTGAGGTTCGAACCGTCTCACCTAGCGCGATGGCCGCTAAGGGTAAATGGGCTTGCGCCGCTTGCCATGCAAAAAAACCCGCAACACGCGTTGCTTGTGTCACCTTTAATTGGGATTGGGTGCCAAATCGCATCGAGGCACGTTGATCCAAAATCACCGTCCAACTCTCTTGGCGTTCTTCTTGAAATAACTTGGTATAGGCTTGACCGGTACGCGCCATTAAACGCCAATTCAAGCGACGAACTTCATCTCCAGGTTGGTAACGGCGACTTTCTTCATATTCCATACCCGACCCCAAATAACGACTGGCTTGCTCACCTTGCTTTTGCGCTTCACTGGCTTTTGGATTGGTAATGGGTCGAGAGGCAACAGCAGCAATCTCATCGGCCAGTTGATGAATCGCCTGCTCTGATAAAATAGGCAAATTTACCTGATTTGCTAAAGCGGCGTCGGCGGCGTCTGCAATCCCCCTTTTCAGCCATTGGGTCAACTTCATAAACTAATCGGCTGCCTTGGACTGAAACGCTTTATCGCCGGATAAAGGGACTGGCACCAACTCCATAATCTTATGAATCACCTTGGTTTCTGTCCATTGTTTGGCTCGGCCTGAAAAACTGACCCGAATACGATGACGCAATACATCGGGTAACAAAGCAATCACATCATCCGGCGTCACATAATCACGCCCCATTAACCAAGCTTGGGCACTGGCAGCATGCAATAACGACAATGACGCTCTGGGTGATGCGCCAATTTCCAACACTTCAGCCAAACTCTCATCTAATTCCGCTAAACGGCGCGTGGCACCGGTTAAGGCCACGATATAGTGTTCAACTGCCTCTGACACATATTGTTCCGATATTTGATGCCGTGCTTCTAACACGGCTTTGGGCGTAATCAAAGCTTCCCAATTCGCCACGTCCTCGCCAAAATGTCGCGCTCGATCCCGTCGTAAAATGGTCAACTCTTCTGCTTCTGTAGGATAATCCAACTGCACATGCAACATAAACCGGTCCAATTGCGCCTCTGGCAATGGATAGGTGCCACTTTGCTCTAATGGGTTTTGAGTTGCCATCACAATAAATAAATCCGGCAATGCCCGGGTGACGCCACCGGCAGTCACCTGTTTTTCGGCCATGGCTTCTAGCAAAGCCGATTGAACTTTCGGCGGCGCTCGGTTGATTTCGTCCGCTAAAACGATTTCGTGGAAAATCGGTCCTTTAACAAAGGTCAGTCGTCCTGTCTGCGTTTCGAGGATATCCGAACCTGTGACATCGCCCGGCATTAAATCTGGGGTAAATTGAATGCGTTGAAAACTGGCCTTTACCCCTTCGGAAAGGGTTTTGACTGCGGTTGTTTTGGCCAGGCCTGGTGGTCCTTCCAGCAGTAAATGGCCGCCTGTTAGCAAGCCAATAATCATTCGATCTAATAAGGCTTCTTGACCAACAATCACCTGTTGCAAGTGCGATTTGAGCTGTTGAAATTTTGCATGCGCAATCATGGTGTCTCCATTCTCTATTGGTCAAAATAAGGTCTCTGAACCTACTTAAAATGATGTTAATATAACATTTAACCTTTTTCTTATATAATTAATATATTATTTAATGCCATACAATAGGTTAATCCTGTCGATGTAACTTGACGCGTGTTTGCCAACTGCTTTGGCTCTTTTCTTTTACCGTGCTAGAAGCCACTTTGATGACAGGTCTTTGCAAAATTAAGTTGTTGGGATAGGCTACCGCTTGACCCTTTTCATCTTGCAAGATAACTTGAAATAAATTAATTTCGGTAATCGTGCCTTTCATCTTGGTTGCCCCATCAACGATTTCAATGGTATCGCCAATGCGCGCTGGAAATGAAAAAAACACAATCACCCCCGCGGTAATATTGCTCAAGATCGACCACTGGGCAACCAAAGCCACACCAATGACTGCCAAAGCAGATGATGCAAAAACCAACAACCCTCTATAATCAATACCCCATACCATCATCATCACCACCATCAGTGTTAAAAACAACACCAAGTGGAAATAGCGTGTGACATTCTTGACCCGAATCTCTGGCACCTTCTTGGTAATACCTAAACGCCTAAGTAACTTAGTGAGACTCCACTTCGTCAAAACATAACCCACCAGCAAAATCCCAGTGAGCAAAAATTGAAAATAGTAACTTTCCATGAAATTGAACCTCTATTGAAAATTCTTTAATGTGATGGATCAATTAAACACCCAAAGCGGTTTCTTTTAAAGCACGAAATAATAAAATCACCACGCTCCCCACAACAGAGTTATGACATTGGCTTTATCGCTATTATGTTAATATTAGCCATGCAAATGATTACAACTTCAATAGGACTTTTTCATGCCGGCAACCCCGTCTTCTACTGCACAAATCAAATTAACCGAATATAGCCACGGTGCAGGCTGTGGTTGCAAAATTTCGCCGGAGCTACTCGATAATATCCTAAAAACACAATTAACCCTTTCATCCTTTCCCAATCTACTGGTTGGTAATAATACTCGGGACGATGCGGCGGCCTATGACTTAGGGAATGGCACTTCGGTATTAAGTACCACCGACTTTTTTATGCCGATTGTGGATGATCCTTTTACCTTTGGACAAATTGCCGCCACCAATGCCATTAGTGATATTTACGCCATGGGTGGTAAACCCTTAATGGCCATTGCCATCTTGGGCTGGCCGATTGATACCTTATCTGCCGACATTGCCCAACAGGTCATTGACGGCGGCCGAGCCACCTGCGAAGCGGCTGGCATTCCTTTGGCAGGCGGCCACTCCATTGATGCGCCCGAGCCGATATTTGGGCTGGCCGTCACTGGTTTGGTGGAAAATCAATATCTAAAACGTAATGCGTCTGCTGAAGCCGACTGTACGTTATTTCTCACCAAACCCTTGGGAATAGGCATTTTGACCACGGCCCAAAAACAAAAAAAATTACAGCCTGAACACCTCAATACCGCCATAGAAGCCATGACCAAGCTCAACACGATTGGGCATGAATTTGCCAAACTCGAAGGGGTAACCGCTTTAACCGATATCACCGGATTTGGTTTGCTGGGGCATTTAATTGAACTCTGTGAAGGCAGTGATATTGTGGCTGAAATTGATTATGACGCCTTGCCGATTCTGCCACATGTTCCCCATTATTTAGCTCAAGGTTGCACCCCTGGTGGCAGTCAACGGAACTTTGCCAGCTATGGTCATAAAGTCGCGCCACTGAATAACGATACCCAAAAAATGATTTTGTGTGATCCTCAAACGTCTGGTGGCCTACTGGCAGCCGTTCGTGATGATGCGCTAGAACCATTTTTAGCCTGTGCCTCTGCGAATGGCTTCACTCTAGAACCGATTGGCCGTACCCGTTCGAAATCAGCACAAACTTACTGCGTTGAGGTTGTTTAATGCAGCTCACCGTCTTTGATGACCATTTGCCACAATATAATGACTTTAAGTCCATTATCTTAAACAAAACCCCTTTAATTGATGTGCGGGCGCCCATTGAATTTCAACAAGGGGCTTTTGAAACCGCCACCAACCTCCCTTTAATGAATGATGCAGAGCGTCAGCAAGTAGGACTGTGTTATAAACAACAAGGGCATGATCAAGCCGTTCAACTCGGCCACCAATTGCTCACGCCCACACTCAGGGACGAAAGAATTTCAGCTTGGCAAGCATTTATGGAAGCCAATCCCCGTGCACTTTTGTATTGTTTCCGCGGCGGCATGCGCTCCAAGATTGCGCAACAATGGTTAAAGGATTGGGGTTATGACATTATTCGACTCAAAGGCGGCTATAAGGCGTTTCGGCGTTACCTCATAGACCAATTGGACCATGTCGCTCAACAACTCAACACCGATATTCAAACCGATCAAACCTTGTCCTCTACCATTATTTCTGGACGGACCGGCACAGGAAAAACCTTGGTGATTGCACAACTCAACAATGCAATTGATTTAGAAGGCTTAGCCCATCATCGGGGTTCAGCATTTGGTGGCTACCCAACCCCGCAACCAACACAAATAAACTTTGAAAACCAACTATCCATGGCGGTGATCCGTCAACTTGAAAAAGGGGTCCAAAACTTGGTCTTTGAAGATGAGTCCGCTCATATCGGCTCGGTGAATATCCCGATGCCCCTCCATAACGCGATCAAGAAAGGCAACTATATTGAACTAGAAACACCGCTTGAACAACGATTACAGATCACGCTGCAAGAATATGTGGTATCTGCTCAACAACAATATCCTGACTTAGCAGCATGGCAAGAGTTTATGAAAGCGGCAATCAACCGTATACGTAAACGCTTAGGCGGCGAACGCCACCATCGAGTCGCAAGCCAATTTCAAAAAGCCTGTGATTATCAACAAAAAACCGGACAAACGGACCAACACCTTACTTGGATTGACACCCTTTTGGTTGAATACTATGACCCTATGTACGACTATCAAAAACAAAAAACACCAAAAAGTCAGTGTTTTAAAGGGAATTTAGCTGAAGTGATTGAATATCTAAAAGCTTTGGAAACGGCTTAGGGTATTACATCAATTCAACTCGGTCTCGGCCATTATTCTTAGCGAGATATAACGCTTCATCGGCTCGTTTTAACAACGCATCTACTGGTTCATGTTGCACGTAGGCCGTGGCGCCAATACTCATCGACACCTTACCCACCTTAGAAAAGTCATAATGACCGACTGTGGTTCGGAGTTTTTCAGCCAAATGCGCCATTCCTGTCGCATCAACCCCTCTGACCAGCAATAAAAATTCCTCCCCACCCCAGCGTCCAATGAGATCTGTCGATCGCACGGTTTTCCATAGCAATTCAGCAATGCTAATTAAGCAATCATCACCAACATCGTGACCAAATTGATCATTAATGGTTTTAAACCGATCGACATCAATCATCATCACTCCGAACTCGCCCAATTCACGATCCAGTTTTTTAATCTCTGTTTCAATCGCCTCCGTCATATAACGGCGATTCCATAAATTGGTTAGTGGGTCTTTCATCGCCAAATCATTTAAAGCCTGTTGCATTTTTACCTGGTCAGTGACATCTTTACCTGTTGACACATAATATTCGATCTCACCATCTCGGTTAAAAATTGGGCTAATGGTCATCTCTTCACAATAGGTTGTGCCATCTTTACATCGATTCACCAGTCGATGCCGATAAATCTTGCCCGTTGAAATGGTTTGCCACATGTCAGCAATAATTTTAGAGTCTCGTTGCTCTGATTTCAAAATCGCCGGATTTTTTCCTAATAATTCCGCTTCGGTATAACCTGTTTTATCCAACAATGCCTGATTCACAAAGATTAATTTCCCTGCCTTATCGGTAATTTTGATTAAATCGGCTGTTTGATGAATCACCTGTGCAAAGAGCTGTAATTTTTCTTCCGCCTGAACAGTCTGCGTCACATCAACGATCTTACCCAATAAGTGGGAGACTCGACCTGAGGTATCACGCTCGAAGGTAATGCGAATATCCACCCAAACATAATCATCATCGGCCTTTCTCAATCGAACTCGTTTCGATAAAAAAGCGATATCGGCTATGGCCGCCTCAGCCACTTGTGCTTCAAGCTCGCTAAAATCTTGGGGGTGGATAATATCGGGATAAGAAATTTGTTGATTTAACAGCATTGCAGGGGAATAGCCAAAATAATTAACGTTTTCAGATAAAAACAACACTGGCCAATTCGGTGCGTATTCGCAATAAAAAACGATGGTCTCACTATCATTAATCAAATTGAGAATTTTTTGATTCATTGACCGTTCCATTCGTCATGCATTAAAAGGTTAAAAAAACTATCATAAGCATTTAGTCGCAAGATATGTAATTAATTTCCATAGAATTTTTTTATCAGAATCAAATTTAATGGATTAGAATTGTTAGGTTTTTTCTTAACCTTGCATAAAATAACCAGGCCTGGGCATTCTTCGAAAAGAATTGGATGTATGGCATATAACGTTCAAATTAAGCTAAAATAATGCCCACCATTATCGACACAAAAGAACCTATGCGACCAATCCCCAAATCATCAAAATCGGCTCTATTGATATTGCTTAAGGCACTGAGTCGGCAACCTAAACTGCTTCAGATCAGCTTCTTTTGGTTGCCAATGCTTTCTGGTTTTTTACTGCTAATAGCCGGTGCCGTTTATGGCTATGAAACGCAAATAGCGCGTCCGACGATGAGCTATATGGGGGTTCCCAAAACCAGCCATAATCTTGACAACTTAACCCACATTCTCCGTAATGACGGGTTTATGTTGGCCTATTCTGAAAAGTTGGCCAATCCACTTTGGGTGACCTACCAAGTCACTCAAGCCCAAAAACCGTTTGGTAAACGTCCTCGCTTTCAAACTGACTGGCGTTCTATTCGGCGTGTTCACTACCAAGACTATACCGGCAGTGGCTATAGCCGTGGTCATCATGCTCCCAACTACGTCATTGCCAGTCGTTATGGTCGCAAAGCACAACAACAAACCTTTTTAATGACCAATGTTTCCCCCCAGTTAGTCCAATTTAATAGCAAGATTTGGCAGCGGCTTGAAGAAGTCAGCGCCGACTATTTTTCAAAGTGGTATCCTGAGTTTTGGGTGATTACCGGCCCCATTTTTGATGCCAATCCGCAATGGTTGAAAACGGCCAAGATAGCCATTCCGAAAGCTTTTTATAAAATCTTCATTCGGCCAACGGAGACTGGCATAGCGCCTAACGCCCTCGCCTTGGTCATGCCACAAACCGCCCCCGAAGAGGGCAATTTGCTAAACTATGTCACCACTATTGATGAGATCGAATCCATGACCGGAATTGATTTTTTTTGGCAGCTAGAAGACCGGATTGAAAATAGGGTAGAAGCATCCAAAAACCACCAGGCCTGGCGACTTGCTGAAGTGGCACAACTGCCTAGCCGCTATTAACGGATATTGAATTTAGAACACGACACTTGGGAGACTTATGCATCGTCGAACCTTTTTAAGCTTATTCGCGGTGAGTGGCCTTGCTGGGCTAACAGGCTGTCAACCCAGTCAAATTCGTCAAAGTATTCATTCCGCCAAGCAACTTTCAAAAGGCAATCTACCTGGCGCGGTCGCCGCCCACATCCCCGTCACCGGTATTGCTCAAATTGATCAATTAGTCAAACGTCAAATTGAATCTTTGGTTGCCGAATTAGCCAAAACCTGGGGTGATAAAAAGGTCGCATCGCCCAAGGAATATGTCAAATATACCGAGCAATATCAGAGCCGCGCTTTGGTTAACTTTAATAATGGTCAAATCCGCGTAGAAACCTTGATCAACCAAGCACCTAAAACCGCACTAAAGGCAGCGATTGTTAGCACCCTACTAACGCCCGAAAACCCAGCCAAAGTTGATTTACTGTCAGACAAAACCATTGTCACTGGACAACAACCCTTTTTACATGGATTGGTCGTCGACCAAGACAATAAAGCCATTGCCACCGAGTGGCGTGCCAAACGTTATGCAGATTTTTTAATTAAAACCGCCTACCAATCGGATCGCTATAATCAAAAACCTCGACACTTTGTCACCTTTTCGATGGTCAAAAATCACACCCAATCACAACAACGCCATTATGCCGCTCAGGTTAAACGTCAAAGCCAGCGATTCAAGTTAGAACCCGCGTTGATTTATGCCATTATTGAAACCGAAAGTGCTTTTAACCCTTATGCAATGAGTCATATTCCAGCCTATGGTTTAATGCAAATCGTGCCCCAATCTGCAGGCAGAGATGCTTATCGGTTTTTATACAAAAAAGACGGTACCCCCAGCAAAAACTATTTATTCCAAGCTGACAACAATATCGAAATGGGGGCAGTCTACCTACACCTACTCTTTAGTCGTTATTTGGCGACCATTCAAAACCCACAATCGCAAGAGTATTGCTGTATCGCTGCCTATAACACCGGCAGCGGCAATGTTTTAAAGGCCTTCCATTCTGACCGCCAACAGGCCGTGTCCAAAATCAATGCACTGAGTGCCGATCAAGTGTATCGCCATTTGCGTAACCATTTAAAGTATCAGGAAGCACGTCACTATTTGGAAAAAGTAACCCGCAAAAAACAAGCTTATCTTTAGAGAGCGGGTTGCTTATAATAGACGCCTTAATGATGGCTGAAAAGAACAAACCATGAAAGATACTCTTTACGCACAGCAATATGAAGCCGTTGGCGCATTTCAATTTGATGATTCGGTGGTGGCTGTTTTTCCGGATATGATTCAACGCTCCGTCCCGGGTTATCAAACCATTCTCACCGGCATCGGTGAGCTGACGGCACAATATGCTCAACCCAATAGTCACCTGTACGATCTGGGTTGTTCTTTGGGGGCAGCAACCTTAACCATGCGTCGTCATGCCCCTTTTGCTGATTGTAAGGTGATTGGCATCGATACGTCTCAACCAATGATTGAGCGCGCACAAGAACACCTTGATGGTTTTCATTCCGATGTGGCTGTTGAACTCGTTTGTGGCGATATGACGACATTACCGATTGAAAACGCATCGGTGATCGTATTGAATTTTACCTTACAGTTTATTGAGCCCAGTCTCCGCCAAGCGCTCCTTAATCGCCTCTATGAAGGCCTTAATCCGGGTGGCATTCTCATTCTTTCGGAAAAAGTGCATTTTGAGTCGCAAGACCTACAGAATGCAATTGAGCATCTCCATCTTCAATTTAAACGTGCCAATGGCTATTCTGAGCTGGAAATCGCTCAAAAACGGGCTGCCTTAGAAAACGTGCTTCAAAGTGATACTGCCGAAACTCATTTACAACGGTTTACGAAAGCAGGATTTCAGACCGCCGGTTGTTGGTTCCAAGCCTATAACTTTATGTCGTTCCTGGCCATTAAAGCCCCGCTTTCAAAATAAAGGTTCCATGTGAAACATTATCATCAACACCTACATAACTTCCTTCAAACACTACCCACCCTGAATCTTAGCCACTGGCTACCCGAGCTGGAAGCAACTACAAAAGTCGCACTGGATCCAACTGGCAATGGCAACCTCAGTCGCTGGCTGCCCGCTTTAAATACGATTGTGCAATATCCGGCTGCCAACGACATCCAACTCAATCAATCAGCGATTAGCGCGCAAACATCCAACCTGACTGACAAAGATCAAGCTGAACTCAAATCCCATTTCAAAACATTAATGCCTTGGCGCAAAGGGCCTTACAACATCAACCATATTTATATTGATACCGAATGGCGTTCAGACTGGAAATGGGATCGTGTTGTACCGCATCTAAGCTCACTTGATGGCAGAAAAGTTCTGGATATTGGTTGTGGTAGCGGCTATCACCTATGGCGTATGCTTGGCGAAGGTGCCAAAGTGGCAGTCGGTGTTGATCCCAGTTTATTATTTATGACGCAATTCTTAGCTATTAAACACTTTGTCGGTGCTGAAGCGCCAGCTTATTTCTTACCTCTAACCTTAGAACAACTGCCCAGAACCGAACCCACCGGCATTTTTGACACCACATTTTCAATGGGCGTTTTATATCATCGTCGTTCACCGATGGATCATCTGATTGATTTAAAGCGCACCCTAAAACCGGGTGGAGAATTGGTATTAGAAACCCTTGTCATTCCCGAAGACCAAGGGCAATTACTGGTGCCTAAAAACCGTTATGCGCAA
>CBFHUY010000022.1:773-17128 GCA_965658885.1 Hydrogenovibrio sp. | reverse complement strand
CAGCATCAGGTTTAAACATATCCGCAGTCATCCCTAAATCCTCTGGATTCATGCCTTGTTGCTTAAATTGCTCTGCTTGGCGATTCAATAGCGTTTGTGCTTCTTGTTCAACTAGCGCTTGAGGCAAGGTCACTTCGACCTTATCAGACAAGGCATCCAACACGAGCGTACGGTTTTTATTTTCAACCGCTCTGGCTAATTCTTTTTCCATATTGGAACGCACTTCTGCGATGAGCGCTTCTTCTGTTCCCGCTTCAACACCCAATGACTTCACAAATTCCTCATCGATTTCTGGAAGCACTTTGGTTTGAACAGAATGAACGGTAATATCAAAGGTCACTGCTTGGCCTTTTAGCTCTTCAGATTGATAATCTTCAGGGAAAGTCACATCGATGGTTTTTTCTTCACCCTTCTTCATCCCCTCAATGCCGTCTTCAAAACCAGGAATCATTCGACCTGAACCGAGTTCTAAAGGCACATCTTCCGCTTTACCGCCTTCAAACTCAACGCCGTCTTTTTTACCAACGAAGTCGATAATAACCTGATCACCTTTTTTGGCTTTCTTATTGCCATTAGCAGGTTTCCAAGCAGACTTTTGTTCACGCAACTTGGTCAGCATCATATCAACGTCTTTATCGGTCACTTCTGACTGATAAACTTCAACTGACAAATCGCCAAACTTTGGTAAATCAATTTTTGGAAACACTTCAAACTTGGCAGAATACAGAATTTGACCATCCTGCTCATCCAGTTTGTGAAACTGTGGATAGCCCGCAATATTCAATTCTTCCTTTGCGATGGCATCATAAAAAGAGGCTTGAACCGTTTCGCCAAGCATTTCCTGACGAACCTGACCACCATAACGCTTTTTAACGATTGACATGGGAACTTTGCCAGGACGAAATCCATCCATTTTAACGGTCGAGCGCATTTGCGCTAAACGCTTTTCAACTTTGCTGTCTAAATCAGTTGAAGGTAAAGTGACATTAATCGTATGTTCTAGCCCTGATTCTGGTTTTTCTACGGTTACTTGCATAGGTATTGATCTCAAAAATTTAAGTCCGAATAACGAAGTGGATATCCCGCTTCAACGGCGTGACAAAATAAACGGCAAATTATACTGATTTTAGTGACTTATTGAAAGTAAAGGCATACATTTATTTCTAAAAGCCATTTTCATTATTTAAAACATCATGATATGATAATATTTTTATATCTCTAAATAATGATAAACAAAGGCAAACAACGATGGTAATTGAAAAATTCATGATGATAATGGTCGGCACAATGGTATTGCTATCCGCTGTACTGGCTTACACAGTTTCACCTTTATGGCTATTACTCACCGGCTTTATCGGCATTAACTTGCTCATCTCAGGTTTAACCGGTTTTTGCCCAATGGTGTATATTTTGAATAAATTTGGCATGAAACACGGCTGTGCTTTCCGCAACTGTCAAGAGTCTTAATTTGCTTCAAACTGAGCTTCAATAGTTTCAAGCTCAGCTTCCAATTCTAACCAGCTTTCTTCCAGGTCATCAATTTCGGATTTAAGCTGGGCTTCTTCCAATAAAATGATTTTAAGTGATTCAGCTTGATCTGACTCATAGAGACGACTGTCTTCCATTTGCTGGTGACAATTCAATAATGCCTTTTGCGCTGCTGACAATTGTTTTTCCACCTGTTGCAAACGCTGCTTAGGCTGGCGCATTGCCTGTTGTAATTGCTTACGGATAGCCGCATTCTGCTGGCGTTGTGCTTTTTTATCGTTTACAGCTGGTTTTTCCATGCCATTTCCACCAGGCCTGGTCGTTTTTGCACCCGTATTTGCGCTTTGTTGTTTTTCTTTTAACGTTCTGAGTCGTTGATTGAGATAAGCATCTAAATCCCCATGATACCGCGTGACTTGTTGCTCATGTACCCACCAAAATTGATCGACAATACTGGACAACAGATGCTGATCATGACTGACTAAAATGAGCGCCCCTGAAAAATCCTGTAATGCCAATTCCAAGGCATCACGGGTTTCCATATCCAAATGGTTGGTCGGTTCATCAAGAATGATCAAATTCGGTTTTTGATAAATCATTAACGCCAAACACAGCCGAGCTTTTTCACCACCGGAAAAGTCCACCACAGGGCTTAAGGCTTGATCGGCTGAAAAACCAAACTGCCCTAAGAAATTGCGCGCTTGCTGATCGGTTATTCGCGATTGATCATGACTGGGTAAAGCCAATAGATGCGCTACAGGCGACTGTTGCGGATTTAACGCTTCCAATTGATGCTGTGCAAAATAACCAACTTTTAACCCTTTGCTATGAAAAACCTTACCTTGCTGGGGCTTAAGCTCCTTTATCAAACACTTCAACAAAGTTGACTTACCGGAACCGTTAATACCGACTAACCCAATGCGATCGCCCGCGCGCAAAGTTAAACTCACCGACTTTAAAATGGGATTCGTTTCATAGCCAAACTGCAAGTCTTCCACTTCCAGCATTGGGTCGGGTAAAAAGTCTGGGGCGGAAATTTGAAATTGAAATGGATTGCTCGCTTGAACAGCAGCCACCGACTCCATTCTTTCCAGCGCCTTAACTCGACTTTGCGCTTGTTTGGCTTTACTGGCTTTGGCTTTAAAGCGTTCAATAAAGGATTTGAGATGTTGCATCTGTTGCTTTTGCTTATCATGCAAAGCTTGCTGCTGCATTAATTGCGCATTCCGTTGCTGCTCGAAAGCGGCAAAATTACCACTGTACAACTGAATTTGTTGTTGATCTAAATGGGCAATCCCCTGCACAACTTCATCCAAAAACATTCGATCATGCGAAATCACCATCACCGCACCCCGAAATTGCTTTAACCACTGCACCAACCAGGCGACGGCTTCAATATCCAACTGGTTTGTCGGCTCATCCAGCAGCAATAAATCTGCACGTTGCATTAGGGCGGACGCCAGCTTGAGTCGGACTTGCCAGCCTCCAGAAAAGGCACCGACCTGCTTTTCAAAATCAGCTTCGCTAAAGCCTAAGCCAAACAAGAGTTGCTGAGCCTTTTGGGGCACCTCATAACCATCGATCAAATCAAGTTGATCATAGGCATTCACCAAATCATCATGCGAATTATTTAACTCGGCGGTATCTATCTGAGCCCTAACCTTGGCATAAAGCGAATCCCCTTGCATAACATAATCCAGCGCATTTAAATGCAAATGACTCTGTTCCTGTGCCACATAGCCCACTAACCAACTTTCGGGCATTTGAATGGCACCTGCTTCCAATGAAACTTGATTCAGAACGGCCTTTAACAAGGTCGATTTACCGGCACCATTCGCACCGATTAAGCCGATTTTTTGCCCAGGATGAAGGGTTAAACTGGCGTTTTGTAATAAAACTTTACTACCCGCCATTAAGTCTATTGCTTGAATGGATAACATAATTTATTCGACTAACTCGGTTGGCACATCAAAACGTCCTTCCGTTAGGTGGTAGCTTCGATCCATTTGTGCGGCAAGATTCAAATCGTGAGTCACCACCACCAATGCGGTCTTTTGTTCTTCATTTAAGCTAAGCATCAAATCAAATACCTGCTGGGCGGAGTGCTCATCCAAATTCCCGGTCGGTTCATCGGCCAGCACACAGGCCGGACGAGTAATCAAAGCGCGCGCAATCGCCACTCTCTGGCGTTCACCCCCCGATAATTCAGCAGACTTATGGCCTAGTCGGTGTGACAACCCGACCCGATCCAGTAACGCTTTGGCCTCCACTTCCGCCATACCTGCTGCCTGACGTCTGACTCGTAACGGCAACATGACGTTTTCCAACGCTGTTAACTCCGGCAATAAAAAATGAAATTGATAGACAAACCCAAGATATTGGTTTCGCAATCGCCCTCGCTTCACATCATTTAAGGTCGAAAAAGCGTTATTCATTAAAGTGACTTCGCCTGCGGTGGGCTGATCCAAACCGGCCAACAAGTGCAACAAGGTACTTTTTCCGGAACCAGAGGAGCCGACAATTGCCACCTTTTCACAAGGCGTTAACTGAAAATCCAACCCTTGTATCACCGACGTTTCTAACTTGCCATCTTTATAGGTTTTTTCCAAGCCTTTTGCTTGCAAAATAAAATTACTCATAACGTAATGCCTCAGCCGGTTGGATATTGGCCGCTCTTCTCGCTGGATAAAGCGTGGCCAATAACGTTAAAACAAAGGCCAGACCGGCAACAAACCAAACGTCATCCCAATGTAGATCAGATGGAATCTTACTAATGTAATACACATCGGCAGGAAAAAACTGAAACCCAAACAACCCTTCAATAAACGGCACAATCACATCGATATTTAATGCAATCGCCACCCCGCCAGCGATTCCCAAAATCGCCCCCATGACACCAATAATCATGCCTTGCACCATAAAAATGGTTTGAATACTGACAGGTGACGCCCCAATGGTTCTTAACACCGCAATGTCTTTTTGTTTATCGGTCACCACCATCACCATCGTCGAGACAATATTAAATGCAGCCACCATAATAATCAGTGCCAGCACAATAAACATCATCTTCTTTTCCATTTCGATGGCTTTAAAGAAATTGGCATGTTGTTGCGTCCAATCGCGCATATACAGCAATTCATCTAATTCTGCTGACAATTGATCGCGAACCGTTTGCACATCAAACAAATCATTTAACCGTAATTGCAAGGCCGATACCTGGTTGCCCATTTTAAATATGCGCTGGGCATCTTCGATATGAATAATTGCCAGAGCACTGTCATACTCATGCATCCCCACTTCAAACAACCCAGAAACGGTAAAACGCTTCAAACGAGGCATCATCCCCATCGGTGAAATCGATGCCTGTGGCGCCACCAAGGTAATCTTATCGCCAATCGACACACCCAAGCCATTG
Source organism: Hydrogenovibrio sp. (assembly GCA_965658885.1). Classification (GTDB taxonomy): domain Bacteria; phylum Pseudomonadota; class Gammaproteobacteria; order Thiomicrospirales; family Thiomicrospiraceae; genus Hydrogenovibrio. The sequence goes on along the minus strand of CBFHUY010000022.1, from coordinate 12,225 downwards.
GCGAGTTCTGTACCGATAATAATATTGTAATCACGAGAGACCAAGTCAGCCAATTGACCATAAACCATTTTGCTATCAATATCCGCGACTTCCCGTTCATAACGGGGCAATACGCCGCGAACAACCACGCCTTTCACTCTATCTCCGCTGGTCAACATACCCTGCCCCATTGCATTTGGCGCAGCGCCAGACACATTGGGGAGCTGTTTCACCACATGATAGAGGTCTTGCCAGTGCGTTAAACGCTCACCTTGTTGTGACAAGGTCATATGCGCCGTCATATCCAAAATGCGGTCACGTAATTCTTGCTGAAAGCCATTCATAATGGAAAGCACGGTAATGAGCGCCGTAACCCCTAAAGCAATCCCAATCATCGAAGACAAAGAGATAAAAGAGATAAAGCCGTTGCGGCGCTTTGCTCGGGTATAGCGAACACCCAATAACAACTCAAAAGGGAGTTTAAACATAGTTTTCCTTGCTGTTAAACCAGCTTCATTATGACGATTGATTCAATCCGAGTAATTGACGGGCTGAAACACTGGCAAACCAATATTAAATAAGATAGCCCAAACTCTAAAAATAAAAATGACACCAATCGAGGCAATAATGGCCATATCAATCGGAATATTCAAATCCACTAACACTAATAACAAACTAATGCCGACAAAAGAAGCCGTGGCATAAATTTCTTTACGAAAAATCAACGGCACTTCACCCATTAACACATCGCGAATAACGCCACCCACCACCCCAGTCATCACGCCAGTCATAATCACAATCGGATCAGACAAGCCGAGAGCCATGGCTTTTTGTGCGCCAATCACACTAAACACCGCCAGGCCGAGTGCATCTAAATACACTAACAAGGTGATGGGAATGGTTTTAAAGCGCGCATAAAAAAACAAAAATAACGCTGAAATCACCACCACATAAAGATAAATATTTTGCGTAATCCAAAAAACGGGTTGGTCGAGAATTAAATCTCTTAAGGTACCGCCTCCCACAGCTGTCACCATCGCAATCACCACCGCCCCAAACAGGTCCAGCTGTTTACGACTGGCAGCCAATAGCCCAGTCATTGCAAAAACAACCGTGCCTAATAAATCTAAATAGTAAAGTGTCTGTAGTAAATTCATCGCGGTATTATACCGATTAAGGCATATTCCATACCAACAAAAACGCCCTCATTTGAGAGGGCGTTTTGAATGGGATTAAATCGATTATCTTAATGCTTTTCGGATTTCAAACGGTTGATACCCAGCATTTTCATAATATATTTTTGATAGATCGGCTCAGAATTACCAGCCTTCATGTTACGGATAAAGTATTTTTCAAAGGCAATCTTCGCTAAATGCACCCATTTACCACGTTTTGCCCAGGTTAAATTACGCGGTGGAATTTGCGGTAAGGCCACAAAAGCCGCCCCTGTATCTCCCATATCCGCCAAACAAACCGTATTCCAAGTTGGTTCTTCTACTGGACCGTTTCCGGCAAGGTTCGCTTCAATATTATGACAAATCGCAGTCACCATTGATTCAATCATCAAGCCTGTTTTAGGCGTTCCCACCGGGACTGGGGTCGCTTCAACAGGTGGAATTGCAATCCCTACGCCCAATGCATAAATATTATGATAAGTTGCATTTCGGCTATAGCTATCGACTTTCACAAACCCACGTGGGTTGACTAAAGGTCCGCCCATATTTTCTGGCTCAACCAAGTCCTGTAAAAATTTTGACCCTTTAAAGGCCGGTAACATCATGGAATACTTGAAAGGTAATTCATGTTGATCGATCACATCACCGCGATTATTATGCTCATCGATATACATTTTGCCATCTTCAATCTTGGTTACTTTCGCATTACAAATCCAATTGATATGGCGATCACGCATTTCATTTTCCATCAACCCTTTAGAATCGCCAACGCCGCCAAGACCTAAATGCCCCACATAAGGTTCAGACGTCACAAACGTCATTGGCACCTGACTACGAATTTTACGCTTACGCAAATCGGTTTCCATAATCATGCCAAACTCATAAGCAGGACCAAAACAAGAAGCTCCTTGAACCGCACCAAAGACAATTGGCCCTGGATCTTTACAGAATTCTTCCCACTGGTCATAAGCTTCTACTGAATGTGGTGTGGTACAAATGGACACCGTATGCCCACCTTGGCTTTTAGGCCCTAACCCTTCCACTTCATCAAATGCCAAAGACGGTCCTGTCGCGAGGATTAGGTAATCATAATCCATCTCATTACCATCACTTAAGGTGAGCTTGTTGTTTTCCGCATCCAGTTTCGTTGCGGTTTGATGATAAAACTCAATGCCCTTACGCACCAAATGTGGTTCTAATTTAAAAGAAATATCCGATGGTTTACGCCAACCAACAGCAACCCAAGGGTTTGACGGAATAAAATTAAACTCATCAATGGCATTGACCACTTTAACGGTATGCTCTTTACCAATATGCTTACGCACATCATACGCCATTGGTAACCCACCAGTACTTGAACCAACGATTACGATTGTTGCCATAAATCCATCCTTTTTGATATTAGAGTTATATTCATTAAGAGTCCTGCAATCATAACACGCTTTTTTTTGTTTTTATAGCTTATCAAAAACGTTTTATAAGTAAAATTGCCTTACAGAGACTTTAAGTAGTTATTCTCATTCAAAACAGCCTCAATTAACAATAAAAAATTTCAATCACAATTTAAAATAATCTTATTGAAGAACTCACGACTTTAATTGATAGGCAGGCAACCAAAGCAACATGATATAAGAGGCTAATAAAGTAGCCAATAAAGTGACTAAACTGGCTTGAGCAACCCACCCATGCGGATGAAAAGCCAACACAAACAGTCCAACCACCAATAATTGCGTGGTTAACCATATCGGACGCCCAACCGTACTTAACGCATAGCGATGACACTGTTCAGCGGATTTAAAAAACCCTTGTTTAGAGCGCAAATAGCGCGAAAAATAATGAATACTGTCATCTAATACAATTCCCAAAGGCACGATCAAAATCATAGCCGAAAGCTCAGCCACTGGCTGCAAGCTAAAATACCCCGTCAGCACCAACACGATCGCTGCAAGACTGGTTAAAATCGCCATAAACGATACCTGCCAATCTTGCCAGACCAGCCAGAGTAATCCCAAACTGGCCAATAACATCATCCAAACGGCATTCAAACTTGTCATAAACTGTGATAAAAACGCGAGACTAAAGACCAGCAGCGCAAGGGATAACCAGACCAGGCTGCTGAGCCAGATAGGAAAGCGCTGCATTTTTTTTACCACTTCCAGAAAACCATGACGGTCATCATAATGACCGACTCGGAACTCCAAAAACCAGTTCAACAACCCTAACGGCACCCAAGTAACGATTGCCATATAACTGATGACCGCCCCTAAGCCAACCACCCAAGCCATTTCCAACCATTGAGGATGAAAAAAGGCAGCCACTAAAAACCCCAAAGCCGTGGTTGTATTCGATAATAAAATCGGCATCGCATTCAGTTTGAGGGCTTCGGCAATGGCATCATGCTGAAAAGCGCCTCTTGCCATTTCACGTAACAAGGTCGCCAATAGATGAACCAAATTCCCGACAACCATGGTCATCACCACCACTAATGCCAATACCGAACTCGATGATAATGACACCGAGAACCAAGCTAAGGTGCCTAATAAACTCAGCCAAACGAAACAACTGACAATCAGTAACAAGCCCGCTGTTTTCAAGGAATCAAATAGCTTAATCGCAACCCCACTCATGGCTAATAAACTCATCAAAACCCAAGCGGCATCCAATAACTGAATCGGACTCTGCTGAATTAACAAGCCTGAACTCATTAACAACAGACTGCCAATAACAACAAGCCAGACCAAGGATAAATTATGCGCCATAATTTGCACCCAATCATACGCCCAACGTCCATTCATTTATCGTAAAACCCCGCTTTATGCCTAACTCAATTTTGTTAGAATACCATCAATTTAAATTTGCCTATACACTAACATGCCTAAAGTTCAAAAATCTGCACCTGCACTCATAGACACCCCGAAGCTTCCGCTAAAGGGCCACCTTTCACACTGGGCTTGTCGCAATACGGCTGAAACCGCACTGGCTGTTATTTCAAAAGCCCAAAAACAACCAGGCCTGGTCATTTTTCTAACCGAAAACATGGCCAAGGCCAATCAATACCATTCGCTTTTCAAGTTTTTTAGTGATGAACAACTGCCCATTTTAACGTTTCCCGAATGGGAAACCCTGCCTTACGACCATTTTTCACCGCACCAGGATATTATCTCTCAGCGGTTAACCACCCTTCATCAACTCCCCAGTTTATCAAGCGGTGTCTTAATATTGCCCATCAGCACTTTGATTCAAAAAGTCGCGCCCCATCCGTTTATTGAGAAATATACCTTTCTGTTGCAAAAAGGGGATGTCATTGAAATTGAGTCCTTTTGCCAGCAATTGGAGAATGGCAGCTATAAACGGGTTAGCCAGGTGATGGAACATGGTGAGTTTGCCATTCGCGGCTCCATTATTGACTTGTTTCCCATTGGCAGTAAAACCCCTTACCGATTAGATTTATTTGATAATGAAATTGATAGCCTGCGCAGTTTCGATCCAGAAACACAACGCAGCATCGACACCATTGATGCCATCAAATTACTGCCGGCCAAAGAATATGATTTAACCGCAGACGGCATTTCGCGGTTTCGTCAAAATGCCCGTCACCACTTTGGTGAAAATGTGCGCAATACACAACTCTATCAATCGGTCACGCAAAACCAAACGCTGGATGGACTGGAATATTATCTATCGCTATTTCATACCGATGTGGCCACGTTGTTTGACTACTTTCCCGAAAACAGTCTTTTTTTCAGTGATACCGACATCAGTGCGAGCATTCAGCACACTTGGCAAGATTACCAAGAACGCTTTGATATTGCCCAACACAATCCCGACTACCCACTGCTCAAACCGCAAGAATTGATTCTGAATGAAAGCGATGTCTTTAGCGAACTCAGAGCCTTTCATCGCATACAACTGCAAGCGCCAATGGGGGATAAAGACAGTATTCAATTCAATACTCAGGCTTTACCCGACTTAACCCTGCAAGCCAATAGTGACTACCCTTTTGCCAAACTGATTGCCTTTATCGATCAATATCATACCCAGCCATCAAAGCGCATACTCTATTGTGCTGAGTCCACCGGTCGCCGGGAAACGCTATTAACACTGTTTGGCAATACACCACCATTAAAAGCCAAACTGCCTAAGCAAATTGATCGCTGGTCTGACTTTTTAAACAGCAAAGACCCTTTTCAGATCGTGGTTGGCCCTTTGGAAGAGTCCATTGTCACCCCCGACTTCTGCATTCTGTCCGAAACGCAGATATTTGGTCAGACCGTCATTCAAAAACGTCGACGAAAGCGCAAACATACCGAATTCGAAAATGGCATTAGCAATCTAATTGAACTCGAAGTCGGTGACCCAGTGGTGCATTTTGATCACGGCGTTGGCCGATATTTAGGACTTGAAACCCTCACACTACAAAATGAAGAAACCGAATTTTTAATGATCGAATACGCCAATGAGGCCAAGCTCTATGTCCCTGTCACCTCATTGCATTTAATCAGTCGTTACACCGGTGCCAGCGCAGAAACCGCACCGCTTCATAAACTGGGCTCTGATAAATGGGAAAAAGCGAAACGCAAAGCGGCGGAAAAGGCCCATGATGTTGCCGCTGAACTGCTGGACATTTATGCCCAACGTGAAGCCAAGCCCGGACATGCACATACAACAGATGACGATGCCTATACTCGATTTTCCGCCAACTTTCCGTTTGAAGAAACCCCAGACCAACAAGCCGCGATTGAAGCGGTGTTACACGATATGCACCAACCCAAACCCATGGATCGTTTGGTGTGCGGTGACGTTGGCTTTGGCAAAACCGAAGTGGCCATGCGAGCGGCCTTTGTCGCTGCTTATTCAGGCAAGCAAGTGGCAGTGTTAGTCCCAACCACGCTACTGGCACAACAACATTTAGACAATTTCAAAGACCGTTTTGCCGATTGGCCGATCCGCATTGAAGGCTTGTCCCGCTTCCAAACCGCAAAACAAACCCAACAAATCCTCAAGGCGGTTAAAAACAACCAAGTCGATATCATTATTGGCACCCACAAGCTCATTCAAAATGATATGCAGTTTGGCAATCTCGGCTTAATTATTATTGACGAAGAACACCGTTTCGGTGTGCGCCAAAAAGAACAATTAAAGAAACTCAGAACCGAAGTCGATGTGTTGACCATGACCGCAACGCCCATCCCGCGCACGCTGAATATGGCCATGAACGACCTACGAGATCTGTCAATTATTGCCACACCGCCTGCCAAACGCCTAGCCGTACAAACATTTGTGCAAGATTGGAACCCAGACACGGTGAAAGAAGCCTGTTTACGGGAAATTCGTCGCGGCGGCCAAGTCTATTTATTGTTTAATAATGTCGATAAAATCGACTATATGGCCGAAGAAATGCAAGCCTTACTCCCCGATGCCAAAATTGAGGTCGCACACGGCCAAATGCACGAGCGAGAACTGGAAAAGGTCATGCAAGACTTTTACCATCGCCGTTTCCACATTTTGGTCTGTACCACCATTATTGAAACCGGTATCGATATCCCCACCGCCAATACCATCTTAATTCATCGTGCCGATAAATTTGGCTTGGCACAATTACACCAGTTACGTGGTCGAGTGGGTCGATCCCACCACAAAGCTTACGCCTATCTGTTCACCGCTGGCAAATCACTGATGACCAAAGATGCCGAAAAGCGACTGACTGCTATTGCCAAACACGATACCCTGGGTGCGGGTTTCATGCTTGCCAGTCACGATTTGGAAATTCGCGGAGCGGGAGAATTACTCGGGGATGGTCAATCTGGACAAATCCAGGAAATTGGTTTTGGTCTTTATACTGAAATTCTAGAACGCGCTGTTAAAGCGCTCAAATCCGGCAATCAACCTGAACTCAACACCCAGCTTCACAGTGGTGCTGAAGTGGATTTAGGCGTTCCGACCCTCATTCCAGAAAGCTATTTGCCGGACATTCATACTCGATTAGTATTTTATAAACGCATTGCCAGCGCGGAAGATGAAGCCGCACTGCAAGAACTACAAGTGGAAATGATTGACCGTTTTGGATTATTACCGCCACAGGTGCAAAATCTGTTTACTGCCACACAAGTGAAGTTAAAGCTAGATGCACTCAATCTGAAAAAATGTGAAGCCAATGACAGTATGATTCGCCTGCAATTTGGCAACCAACCCAATATTGATCCCTTAGCCCTCATTCAACTGATTCAAAATCATCCAAAACAATACCAACTCAAAGGGCAAAGTGAATTAAAATATTTTGATGATTTTCCCGAGGTCAGTCAGCGACTTGCTGCCATTCACCTACTACTGACCACCATTGCTAACAAGGAATCCGCATGTTAAATAAACTGCTTACAACGCTACTCATCTGGAGCCTTTGCACGATTCAAGCACAGGCTGAGCCAGAACAAGCAACGGAAGAAAGCGCCAGCGCCAATCCTAAATATCAAGTAGAAATGGTTATCTTTGAAACCCTGGCGTTACGCGGTTGGACTGAAGAATATTGGCAGCCAAACCCAGAAATGATCGACTTTGACGAGTCCGAAATGCCGCCAGAGGAATTGTTACCCGAGCAATTCATGCTATCAGAGCAAGTGGCTAAAATGACGCCCGAAAAAGGCTATCGAATTTTGAAACACAGCAGCTGGATTTTAGAAGGTAAGCCTGAAGAAGAAGCGGTACCGCTGATTATTGAAGTTCTACCGGAAGAAAGCTATCAGTCACGCGTTGAAGGGACGCTGACCTTTTATAAATCCCGCTTTGCCCACGTGCAACTACACCTAGAACTTGAACGAAAAATCCCTGAAAGATTGCAAGCCGCTTTTGCGCAAAACCAACATACGGAAGAAGCCTTTCTACCAGAGTTTTGGCGTTTCGAACTCAAAGAATCCCGCAAAATAAAGTCGGGCGAATTGCACTATTTTGACCATCCCATTTACGGGGTCTTGATGCAAATACAATATCAAGGGGAATAAGCCCCTTTTGTCATCTCTAATCAATAAAAATGACCAGGCCTGGTCAAAATAATGTTTTTTTCGCAATAACCGCGTTATTTGTCTGGCAACACCAAGTTCAGTTCAAGGACTTCAAAGCCATTGGCTTCATCAATGGAAATCTGTAATTGATCCTGGTCAATTTCCACATATTTCGAAATTACCGCTAAAATTTCATCGCGCATTTGTGGCAAGTATTCCGGCGCATGGCGTTCCGAACGTTCGTGCGCCAATAAAATTTGTAAGCGATCCTTGGCTAAATTGGCCGTTTTCTTTTTCCGTTGTCCCAGTAAATAATCTAATAATGCCATCCGTTACTTCCCAAACAATTTTTTGAACAGGCCTTTTTTCTCGGCCGTTAAGAAGCGATGGGCTTTTTCTTCGCCTAAAAACCGATCTACCACATCAGTATAGGCTTGCGCCGCATCGGCTTCGGTATCCAGAATAACCGGCTCACCCGCATTAGACGCATTGAGCACCTGCTCTGATTCGGGAATAACGCCTAATAGCGGGATATTGAGTAGATCCACCACATCTTCCACCGAAAGCATTTCACCGGTTTCCACACGACTCGGGTTATAGCGCGTAAGCACCAAATGCTCAACAATCCCTTCATCACCCGATTCAGCCCGTTTGGACTTGGCTTGTAAAATCCCCAAAATCCGATCTGAATCGCGCACGGAAGACACTTCCGGGTTGGTCACGACGATGGCTTCATCCGCAAAATATAAAGCCAATTGTGCGCCCTTCTCAATACCCGCAGGCGAATCGCAAATAATAAAATCAAACCCATCCGCTTTTAAGTCCTCAATGACTTTTTCAACGCCCTCTTGGGTCAACGCATCTTTATCACGCGTTTGTGATGCAGCTAAAATATAGAGGTTTTTAATCCGCTTATCGCGAATCAATGCTTGATTCAAAGACGCTTCTCCTTGAACCACATTGACAAAGTCATAAACCACCCGTCTTTCGCAGCCCATAATTAAGTCCAGGTTTCTTAAACCCACATCAAAATCGATGACCGCAACCTTAAATCCTTTTAAGGCCAAACCGGCTGAAATACTTGCACTGGTAGTGGTTTTTCCGACCCCACCTTTTCCTGAGGTTACAACGATTACGCGTGACACCTAAGCGACTCCTTAGATTAAATGAATTGAATAAATTTTGTAAAAATTGGCCTGAGCCGTATTCTAAACTATCCCAATAAACCCGTGTTAAAAACCAATCTATTGTCTTGCAAGCTGACCTCAACAAACCCTTTTTGATAGGCGGGATCAATATCTTCTGACAATTGGTAGAGTCCGGCAATACACACCAACTCCGGGGCCAGTTGCTTGGCAAAAATTTTAGCACTGGTTTCACCCGCAGCACCGGCAAACACCTTACCCATCACCTTGCCAAAAACATGAACATGCCCGTCCGCGACCACTTCAGCGCCTGGATTCACCGACCCCATAATAATGACATCTCGATCTTTCGCCACTATTTGCTGGCCAGATCGAACCGACCCTTTTACCACCAAGGCGGACTTTAATCCGGTTTGTTCTGTCTCCGACTGAACCTCCGAAGGCTGTTTGGACGGTTTTTTCACTTTTTCAACGGGAAAAACCGCCAGGCCTGCATAATCGGCTTGCTCTTTAATAACGTCATCTTCGGTACGAACACCGATGGGAATCATTTGACGCTGCCGTAAATATTCGACCAATAACGCTAAAAAAGTAGGATCCGACAAAGCAACCTGCGGCGCCAGCACCACCGGAACCCCCACAAAAAAATCGGGCGCTTGATCGATTTTTGCGGCAATCGCCTGTTTGGTCTCATTAATTTGATCACTAAAAAGACTTAACACGGTTAAGGATAATATCGAACCTTTTAAATCGACGACTTTGCTCATGAAATGGCTAACTTCCCTATCTAATAAAGCGGGAATCTTACTTGAGCGAACGCAGACAGTCAAAGCCTTGTTTGACAATACCGGTTTTTGGGGTTGGTCGATGGGAGGAGATCATCAACACACTGCCGACCAAAGTGACCATATCGCAGTCATTGAAAAATCATATCAATCATTTTTTGTGTTATTAATGACGACAAGCCTGAGTGCTTGTATAATAGCCGTTTTATTTTTATTGGACTCGATATGTTCTCCGCGCTCAAAAATTCCTTTGAAGATCGTATTAGTTCAGATTCCATTCAAGGCGATATCAATGCGGGATTAACCGTAGGCGTGATTGCGCTACCGCTTTCAATGGCACTGGCGATTGCAATTGGGGTGCCGCCACAGCATGGACTTTATACCGCCATGATTACCGGCATTTTGGTTGCACTGATTGGCGGATCACGTGTGAATATTTCGGGGCCAACGGCCGCCTTCGTGGTAGTGCTACTCCCGGTTGTACAACAATTTGGATTTGGTGGACTGCTAATCAGTGGATTTCTGGCAGGTGTCATTCTGGTGCTGCTGGGACTGTCAAAACTGGGACGACTCATTGAAATTGTTCCCTATCCAGTGATTATTGGCTTTACCGCTGGCATCGGGGTGGTCATCGCCACCTTTCAAATCGTCGATTTCTTAGGGCTAGAGGTTGCCACTTTAGAAGGTCATTTTTTCGATAAAGTCTGGCAAATTTTGTTAGCCCTACCAACCTTTGACTGGCAAGAGGCCATTATCGGGTTCATTACCCTAATGGTACTGATTCTTTGGCCCAAATCTCACTCAAAAATCCCTGGACACCTGATTGCTATCTTGGTCGGCACCCTGATTGCGATGGGACTGAGTGTCAGTATTATTGGCTTTGACGTTGAAACCATTGGTAGCCGTTTTCAGTTTGATATCAATGGCATCATTGGACAAGGCATCCCGCCACTGCTCCCTCAGTTTGAATGGCCCTGGAATTTACCGAATGCCGACGGTGCCCCCATTGGCTTCAGCTTTGAACTGTTCCGCACCCTATTACCCGCGGCCATGACCATTGCCATCTTAGGCGCATTAGAATCCCTATTATGTGCAACCGCAGCGGACGGCATGAGCGGCAAAAAGCATCAGCCGAATGATGAGCTGATTGGCCAAGGCATTGGTAATATGGTTGTGCCTTTCTTCGGTGGCATCCCTGCAACAGCAGCCATTGCGCGAACAGCGGCCAACGTTAAAGCCGGTGGGACAACGCCTCTGGCGTCGGTCATTCATGGTTTATTTATTTTATTAGCCATTATTGTGTTTGCGCCAATCTTATCTTATATCCCGATGAGTTCTATGGCGGCCTTATTAATCATGGTTGCCTGGAATAT